>NZ_JAUNVI010000009.1:50823-54489 GCF_030537745.1 Ornithinimicrobium sp.
ATCGACGGGCGAGGAGGTCGCTGCGGAGTCCTCGCCGGGCTCGCTCGACGCGGCGGCGGCGTCGTCGCTGAGGGAGGTGGGTGGCGTTGGCTGCGTGGTCGTGGACGTGCCGGTGTCGCTGCATCCGGTCAGCGTGAGTGCGGACACGGCGAGGGCGGTGACGATACTGAGGGCGCGCATGTGCGGGGTCCTCCCCTGGGGCTCGAGAAGCACATTGGCCATTTAGTGTCGCACGGTTGACCACCGCGTCCAGGGTCAGAAGTACCAGGGGAAGGGTGACCAGTCAGGGGCACGCTTGTCCAGGAACGACTCTTTGCCCTCCACCGCCTCGTCGGTCATGTACGCCAGGCGCGTCGCCTCCCCGGCGAAAACCTGCTGTCCCATGAGGCCGTCGTCGGTGAGGTTGAAGGCAAACTTCAGCATGCGCTGCGCGGTCGGGCTCTTTCCCAGGATCTCGCGCGCCACCTGGATCGACTCGGCCTCCAGGTCGGCGTGGTCGGTGACGATATTGACCGCGCCCATCCGTTGCATCGTCTCCGCGTCGTAGGGACGGCCGAGGAAGAAGATCTCGCGGGCGAACTTCTGGCCGACCGCCTTCGCGAGGTAGGCAGAGCCGTAGCCGGCGTCGAAGCTGCCGACGTCGGCGTCGGTCTGCTTGAAGCGGGCATGCTCGCGGGAGGCGATCGTCAGATCGCAGATGACGTGGAGGCTGTGACCGCCGCCAGCAGCCCAGCCGTTGACGACGGCGATGACGATCTTGGGCATGGTCCGGATCAGGCGCTGGACCTCCAGGATGTGCAGGCGCCCTCCTTCGGCCTTGACGCGGGCCGCGTCCACCCCCGCCGCGGTGGGGTCGGCGTCCGGGGTCTGGGCATACTGATAGCCGCTCCGGCCGCGGATGCGCTGGTCACCGCCGGAGCAGAACGCCCAACCGCCGTCCTTGCGGGAAGGGCCGTTGCCGGTGAGGAGGACGACCCCGACATCGGGGGTCATTCTGGCGTGATCGAGGGCGCGGTAGAGCTCGTCGACGGTGTGCGGTCGGAACGCGTTGCGGACCTCCGGCCGGTCGAAGGCGATCCGGACGCAGCCAAGCTCGACGTGCCGGTGATAGGTGAGGTCGGTGAAATCGAAGCCGGGCACCTCGATCCAGGACTGCGGGTCAAAGGTCTGGGACACGTCCTGTCCGCCAGGGTCGGGTTTCGAAGTGCTCTGGTTGGTCACAGGCGACACGATAGGCGCATGGCACTGAAGTGGTACACCCTCGTCGTCGACTGCCAGGACCCCCAAGCCCAGGCCCGGTGGTGGGCGGAGGTGCTGGACTGGACGATCGTCTACGACACCCCGGACGAAGCGGTCGCCGTCCCCGCGCACGTCCTCGAGGAGCCCTTGCAGGTTGCGACGGTGCAGGAGTGGATGCGGCGCGGTCAGGGCCTCGTGTTTGTCCCGGTGCCGGAGGGCAAGACCGTCAAGAACCGGCTGCACATCGACCTGGCTCCGCACCTGTCCCAGGACCGTGACGGGGAGATCGCGCGCCTCCTCGCGCTCGGCGCGACCAAGGTCGAGGTGGGTCAGGAGGAGGCGCGGGTGTCGTGGACCGTGCTCGCAGACCCCGAGGGCAACGAGTTCTGCGTCCTCAGCTCCCGCGACTCCTGACCTGAGCGCTCGGACGGTCGCCATAGGCTGGCCGCATGGTCCCCGACCTGGGCGAACTCCTCTCGGCCGCGCATGTCGTGCGGTTGCCTTTGCGTCTTCGCTTCCGGGGGGTGACCGAGCGCGAGGCGGTGATCCTCCGTGGGCCGAAGGGGTGGGCCGAGTGGGCGCCCTTCCCGGAGTATGACGATGCCGACGCCAGCAGGTGGCTCGCCGCTGCTGTGGAGCTGGGGTGGGGCGACATTCCGCCGCCGATCCGTGCCGAGGTCGGAGTCAACGCGACCGTTCCCGCGGTCCCGGCGGCGCAGGTCGAGTCGGTGCTGGCGAGGTATGACGTGCATCGCACCGCGAAGGTCAAGGTCGCGGAGCAGGGTCAGAGCCTCGCCGACGACCTGGCGCGGGTGATCGAGGTGCGGCGGCTGCTGGGCCCGCAGGCGCGGATCAGGATCGATGCTAACGGTGCCTGGTCGCTGGATGCCGCGGTGGAAGCGCTGACCGCACTGGCCCCGCTGGGGCTGGAGTATGCCGAGCAGCCCTGCGCCACCGTCGAGGAGCTGGCCGCGCTGCGGCTCAGGATGGCCCGGTCGGGCGTGGATGTGCCGATCGCCGCTGACGAGTCGATCCGGCGAGCCGAGGACCCCCTGCGCGTGGCGCGCGAGCGGGCTGCCGACCTCATCGTGGTCAAGGTCGCTCCCCTCGGAGGGGTAGCGCGGGCGCTGGAGATCGTCCTGGCGTGCGGTCTGCCGGCCGTCGTCTCTTCTGCCCTGGACACCTCGGTGGGACTGGCCGCCGGCGTCCGCCTCGCGGCCGCGCTGCCGCAGCTCGACCACGACTGTGGCCTCGGCACGGCCGCCCTCCTGGCCGCTGACGTCGTGCCCGACCCCTTGGTGCCGCGGGACGGGCTGCTCACGGTTGCTTTGGCTGACGCGACCCGCGAGGCAGTGGACCCCGGCCAGCTCACGGCATACCGGGGCAGCGCGGAGCGCGAGCGGTGGTGGCGTGACCGACTGAGCCGCGCTCACGCCCTCCTCTGAAGCTCCCTCGTGGCGAGCGGCAGAGCTCACCCTGTCCCGTGCTCACTCCACATGCATCGCGCTACCGGGGAACCTCGGGGGTATCCGCTCCGCGACCCAGGCCACCAACGCGTGGAATGCCTCGGTGTCTTCCATCTCGAGCCCGTCGCCGCGAACGACCTCGTGGTTCCATCGAGATCGGGCGATCCACAGGCGAGTAGTGACTCCGTCGGGGATGGGGGGTCCGGGTTTGGCGTTGCGGATGTTGAAGAAGTCGCACTCCGTCACCAGTCTGATCAGCTCGGCCTCGTCGTCCTCCGAGAGCCGGGTGCTGTCGGTCTCAAACGAGATCGGCCGCCCAGTTATCCCACCCTCCTCCGTGTAGCGCAGCCGGATCTCTGTGTCCGGCCGGGGGCCGCTGCTGTGATCTGGGTCCTGGTTGGACTCGTCGCGCGCCACGTGCCCCTGCTGGTCCGTGCGGTAAATCGTCCCGTCGCCCAGCCGGACCAGGTAGCCAGGGGTCAGGGCGCGACCGCCGCCGCCCGGCAGGCCCATTCCGGTGTCGGGCCACACCCTTGCTTCCATCAGCTCGACGGTGACCTCCTGGACAGGGACCTGGAGGGTGGCGGCGGCGTCCGCCAGGACCGCCGAGAGTGCGGAGAGAGCCGGATGACTGGACAGCGCCATGGTGCGCACCTCTCGTCAGGGGTGTCTGAAGTCAGACCACCCGAAGGCGCGGATTCTACCGCGATGCACCCCAAGCGTGCCCGGGTCGGACGCCAGGCGTCAAGAAGACTGTGCAGGAGTCGGCGGGGCTCGGCGAGGTCTCTGGGTGAGAGTCCTTGCACGGCCGCGGCGGCTCGACGACGGTCTCGGATGCAGCGCCGTCCTGCGGCAGCCCACCTCTCTGGCCGCCTCCTGGGGATAGGTGCCAGGGCCCGGCGCCGCAGCGCGGTGGTTCGCGCTGCGTCCCCGCGGACGATATCCTCAAGCATCCGCATCA
>NZ_JAUNVI010000009.1:54589-62645 GCF_030537745.1 Ornithinimicrobium sp.
AGCGCGGTGGTTCGCGCTGCGTCCCCGCGGACGATATCCTCAAGCATCCGCATCACCCCTACTTCTGACGAGGTGCACCGTGCCCACCGGCAAGGTCAGATTCTACGACGACGACAAGGGCTTCGGCTTTCTGTCCAGCGACGAGGGACAGGACGTCTATGTCCCTCGCTCAGCGCTTCCCCAGGGTGTGACGACGCTGGAGCGTGGCGCCAGGGTCGAGTTCGACATCGTCGCCGGCAAGCGTGGCGACCAGGCGCTGCAGGTGCGCCTGCTCGAGCCCGCACCGTCGGTCTCGCGCGGGATGACCCTGCGCGACCGCAAGCCGGCTGACGAGATGATCGTCGTGGTCGAGGATCTCATCACGCTTCTGGACCAGACGTCGACCACCCTTCGCAAGGGGCACTACCCCGACCGCACACACGGTGCGATGATGGCCAAGGCGCTGCGGGCCGTCGCCGACCAGTTTGAGGCGGGCAACTGACCGTGGCAGCCCCCAAGACCGATGCCGTCCTGACCGCCGCTGTCGAGGTCGCGCGCGAGGCAGCCCTCGCGATCGCTGAAGGGGACACAGTCGGTGAGCACCTGAGCGCGGAGTTGGAAGACGACCGTTTGGTCACTCACTCCTTTGCGTGCACGGCCTCGGCCTACCCGGGCTGGCGCTGGGCCGTCACTCTGGCTCGCTCCCCGCGGGCGAGGAAGGCGACGGTCAGCGAGGTCCATCTCCTGCCCGGCGCGGGAGCCCTGCTCTCACCGGGGTGGCTGCCGTATGCCGAGCGCTTGGCCCCCGGCGACATCGGCCCTTCCGACCGCACGCCTTATGTCGACGCCGACCCTCATCTGGAGGCCGGGTTCGAGGCCACCGGGGAGGAAGACGTCGACCAGATGGCGCAGTGGGAGCTCGGCCTCGGCCGCAAGCGCGTGCTGTCCGCCGAGGGCCGCGACGCCGCCGCCACCCGTTGGTACGAAGGTGACCACGGTCCGGATAGCGAGACCGCGCGCAAGGCTCTCCAGCCGTGCTCCACCTGTGGCTACTTCCTGCCGATGGCTGGCGCGCTGCGCTCGACCTTCGGCGTGTGCTCCAACGAGTGGTCGCCGGCTGATGGCTCGGTCGTCTCGCTGACCTTCGGCTGTGGCGCGCACAGCGAGGTCGACGTCGAGAAGCGCGAGCCCGACCGCATCGAGCCGCCCGTGCTGGACGACGACGGCGAGATCGAGTTCGTCGAACGCTGAAGCGCTCAGCCCTGCATCCTCCGTGCGGCGCGATAACCGAGCGCGCCGAGGACGATCCCAGCGACCGGGACCCACACCCACCAGGTGCGCTCGTCAGCCCGCGGTAGCACCAGCAGCACGACGAGCGCCAGCGCCCAGGCCAAGATGCCCCACCGCACCAGCGTGGCGGTGCGCAGCGGCGCAGGCGGAGGCGGCACCTCGGGCGTGCCGGGCGCCGCGTGACCTCCCCCGCGAGGTTCCTCCTGCTCCATACCTGCACCTTAACGGCGTGCCTGTCCGCACCCGGAATAGTTAACTAAGATAAGGAGTTAGGCTAACGAAGTTGTCTGCTCGCCCTCTCTCCGAAGCCCCGATGCCCACGCCCTCCAGACCTGATCCCATTCGCACCCCGAGCCAGCCCGACCCGGGGTGCTCCCGCCCGGCCACGCCCTCCCCGGCCGAGGCTGACAAGAGTGTCGCCGACCTGGCCCACGACCTGCGCGCCGCGTGCATGCTGGTCACCCGCCGCGTGCGCTATGAGGCCGACAACGCCCTGGCCCCGCACCTGGTCAGCATCCTGGCGCGACTCTCTCGCGAGCCGCGCACCGTCGGTGAGCTGGCCGCCATCGAGCAGGTGAGCGCGCCCAGCATGAGCCGCTCCGTGGCGCACCTGCACGAGCTGGGGTATGTCGACCGCTCGGCCGACGAACGCGACGGTCGCCTGGTGCGGCTCTCGTTGACCGCGGAGGGTGCGGACCTCATCCACGCTGAACGGCTCCGCCGCGACCGGTGGATGATCTCCCGCATGGAGGACCTCGCACCAGAGCAACGCCAGGTGTTGCGTGAGGCGACCGTCCTGCTCGAGACGGTGCTGGACCGATGAGCACCATGTTTAGCGCGCTCAGCGTGCGCAACTATCGCATCTACTTCACCGGTGCGCTGATCTCCAATATCGGCACCTGGATGGGACGGGTCGCCCAGGACTGGGTCGTGCTCACCGAGCTGAGCGACAACTCGGCCACCGCGCTGGGCATCGTGACTGGGCTCCAGTTCCTGCCGATCCTGCTCTTCACCCCGATCGCGGGGGCGATCAGCGACTCCTTCTCCAAGCGCAACATCATGCTCGTCAGCCAGTCGCTGATGGGCATCTTTGCGCTCATCACCGGGCTGTGGGTGCTGTCCGGAGGCATGGTGCTGTGGCAGATGTATCTCATGGCCTTCCTTTCCGGCCTCGCTTCTGCGCTAGACGCCCCGTCCCGACAGGCCTTCGTGTCCGAGATGGTGCCGCGTGATCGGGTGGCCAATGCCGTGGGCCTCAACAGCGCGTCCTTCCACTCGGGCCGCCTCATCGGCCCGGGGACGGCCGGCCTGATGATCGCCGCGGTCGGCACCGGACCGACGTTGATCGTCAACTCCTTCACCTTCGTGGCGGTGCTCATCGCGCTCCTGATGCTGGACCGCGCGGCGCTCACGGGCGGTCCCGACCGCACCAAGCCGCGTGGCAAGGTCAGCGAGGGGCTGGCCTACGTGCGTCGGCGACCCGATTTGATCCTCATCATGGTCATCGCTTTCATGCATGGGACGTTCGGGCTCAACTTCCAGCTGACCAACGCCCTGATGTCCACCGAGGCCTTTCACAAGGGGGTGACCGACTACGGCATCACCGGCTCGGTGATGGCCATCGGCTCGCTGGCCGGTGCCCTCCTGGCCGCCCGGCGGGAGCGCCCGCGATGGCGTCTCCTGCTGGGCTCGCTCTTCCTCTTCTCCTTCTTCACGCTCGGGGTGGCGCTGGCGCCGACCTTCACCATCTTCCTGGTGCTGCTGGTCCCGACGGGGTTGACCGCGATGACCGTCATGGTCAGTGCCAACGCGATGATCCAGCTGACCACCGACCAGGCCGTCCGGGGTCGCGTCCTCGCGCTCTACATGACCGTCTTTATGGGTGGCACCCCCCTCGGGGCGCCCTTCATCGGCTGGGTCGGCGAGGCGTTCGGTGCCCGATGGACAGTGTTGATGGCTACGATCGCCTGCGGGCTCACCGCCGTCGTGGCGACCATCTACGTCATGCGGCACGACAACCTGCGCCTGCGGCTACGCGCCAGCTGGACCCGTCCCTTGGCCCTCGAGCGTGGTGCCGTGATCGAACCCGTCCCCGAGAAGGTGAACTAATGAACGCCCACACCCGACGCATCATTGTCCTGGTGGCTCTGGCTGCCCTTCTGTTGGTGCCGCTCATGGCGACGCTGGGCTGAGCATGACTTTCACTACCAGACCGACGCTCGCGGGCACTCTGGGGATGGTCTCGAGCACGCACTGGCTCGCCTCCCAGGCAGGTATGGCGATGCTCGAGCTCGGTGGGAACGCGGCCGACGGGGCAGTCGCGGCAGGGCTCGTGCTCCAGGTCGTCGAGCCCCACCTCAACGGGCCGGGCGGTGACCTGCCCCTCATGGTGGCGTCCGTGGAGGACCCCACGCCACGCGTGCTGTGTGGACAGGGTCCTGCGCCCGCCGGCGCGACCCCCGAGCATTTCCTGGCGGCCGGCCTCGACCGGGTGCCCGGCTCCGGACCGCTGGCGACTGCGGTGCCTGGTGCCTTCGAGGCGTGGATGGTCTTGCTCCGAGACAAGGGCACCATGACCGCGAGCCAGGTCGCCGCGCCAGCCCTGGGCTACGCCCTCAACGGCCATCCCATCCTCGAGCGCGTGTGCACCACGATCGGCACCGTGCGGGAGCTCTTCACCTCGCATTGGACCACGTCGGCCGACCAATGGCTGGTCGACGGCGCCCCCCCGGCGCCGGGTTCCTTGGTCACCAACTTGGTCTGGGCGCGCACCCTGCAGCGGCTGCTCGACGCAGAGTCCGCCGAGGGAGGCACGCGCGAGCAGGGGATCGATGCGGTCCGCCGGGCCTGGTCGCACGGCTTCGTTGCCGAGGCGATCGGTGCCTTTGCCCAGCGTCCCTGCCACCACGCTGGCGGCCGAGTGCTCCCCGGCGTCATCACCGCCGCCGATCTCGCCGACTTCGAAGCCACCTGGGAAGACGCAGCGGTGATTGAGTGGCACGGCCACACCATCGCCAAGACCGGCACGTGGGGCCAGGGACCTGCACTCCTGCAGGTGCTTGCGCTGCTCGACGCCGCCGGGGAGAGCGACCTGGACACCGTGGAGGGCATCCACACCCTCGTCGAGGCATGGAAGCTGGCGATGGCCGACCGGGAGGCCTGGTTGGGGGACGGGACCCCGGTGGACCTGACAGAGCTCCTCGATCCTGCGTATGTCGAGCAGCGCGCCTCGCTCATCGGGGAGCACGCCAGCCTGGAGTTGCGACCGGGGTCACCCGGTGGCCGCGAGCCGCGCGTCGCCGCCATGGCCCTCCTGGTCGATGGGGCGCTGGAGGAGGACGCGGCTGCGGGGGAGCCCACGGTGCCGCGCGTCCGCGAGGTCGCAGCACCTGCCCCGAGTCCCGATCCTGGCGACCCGGAGGTGGACCGTGACGGAGTCACCCGGGGCGACACCTGTCACGTCGACGTGGTCGACCGATGGGGGATGCTCGTTTCCGCGACGCCGTCAGGCGGCTGGCTGCAGTCTTCACCGACCATCCCCGAGCTCGGGTTCTGCCTCGGCAGCCGACTGCAGATGGCCTGGCTCGAGCAGGGTCTGGCCAGCTCTCTGGTGCCCGGGCAGCGCCCCCGGACCACCTTGACGCCGACGCTCGTCCTTCGTGACGGCATACCGATCCTGGCGTGCGGCAGCCCAGGCGGTGACCAGCAGGACCAGTGGCAGAGCGTCTTCTTGCTCCGTCTCCTCGTGAGTGGGATGAGCTTGCAGGAGGCGATCGACGCACCGACCTTCCACACGACCAGCTTTCCGGCCAGCTTCCATCCCCGTGCGACCGAGCCCGGGGTCCTCGTGCACGAGTCGCGCCTGGCGCCGCACCTGTTGGAGGGGCTGCGTGCCCGCGGGCACCAACTCCTCGACCAGGGACCGTGGTCGCTGGGGCGGATGTGCGTCGTCGCGCGTGATCCCGAGTCGGGGATCATGTCGGCCGCTGCGAATCCGCGGGGAATGCAGGGATATGCCGTCGGGCGTTGACGGCCGCCCATGATTAATGTGTTCCCTCTGTCCCCATCACCTACGGTGGGGCTCACCCCGACCAGGAGGCCTCCTTGGCTACCCCCCACCTCGCCAAGCTCGCGCTGAAGTACGGCCCGGTGGCCTACACACTGGCGCAGAAGTACGGGCCGCAGGTCGCCGAGCAACTGCTCAAGAAGGGCAGCCCGGCACGGCAGCTCGTGCACGACCAGACGGCCAAGATCAGGAGCAGGGCACGCAAGCTGGCGCTCGCGCACGCGGACACCGTCGTCGACGGCGCGCTGCAGCAGGTCTTCCACGCCGGGGACTTCTACTGGGTCGTCTTCTCCCGCAACGAGCCGGTGGGCACCCATCCGCACACCAACATCCCCTATGAGACGCTGCTGCTCAATGCCGACCCGGGCAAGCGCCAGCGTCCTGAGGAGCTGCGCCGGACGATCCACCTGCCCAAGCGTCCGCGTCGATGAGCATGGAGGAGAGCCGCGTGATCCGTGACGACGGCCTGGAGTTGGGAGAGGTGCGCGTGGACTACCGCAGCGATGGGCTCGTCGAAGGCGACTGCCCGCAGGCCCCGCTAGCGATCGTGCTCGACTGGGTGGAGGCGGCCGTCGCCCGCCAGGCGGAGCGGGGCGACGTGCCCGAGCCGACCTCGATGGAAGTGGCGACCGTCGACGTCGACGGGCTGCCGGACGTGCGGACGGTGCTGATGCGTGGCATCGATGCGCAGGGCCCACAGTTCTTCACCAACACTGACTCGAGCAAGGGTCGTCAGCTGCGCGCCAACCCGATGGTCGCTTCGGTGCTGACCTGGCCGGCGATGTTCCGGGCGATCCGATTTCGGGGCCGGGCTGAGCTGCTCACCCAGGACGAGGTCACTACTTACTTCAGGACGCGGCCCTGGGGGTCTCGGGTGGGCGCGCACGCCTCCGACCAGTCCCGGCCGGCACCGGATCGGGCAGCCATCGAGACGGCATACCGCAAATGGGCGGAGCGCTATCCCGACACCGGAGAGCCAGGTGCGGTGCCCGTGCCCGCCCACTGGGGCGGCTATCGCATCGTCCCGGACCGCGTCGAGCTGTGGGCCGGGCGACGCAGCAGGTTGCACGACCGGATCGTGTGGGAGCGGATCCGTCCCGGTGGCCTGGAGGACGCAGGCGCCTGGCGCAGGTCGCGACTGCAGCCCTGACGGACCTGTCGAAGGCCCCAGCCGTCCCCGTAGGATGGCCGATGTGAGCGAGTTGATCGACACCACCGAGATGTATCTCAAAACCATCCTCGAGCTGGAGGAGGACGGTGTCGTCGCGATGCGTGCCCGGATCGCTGAGCGGCTGGGACAGTCGGGCCCGACCGTCTCCCAGACCGTCGCAAGGATGGAGCGTGACGGGCTGCTGCACCTGACGCAGGACCGACTGCTCGAGCTCACCGAGCACGGACGTCGCACGGCAGTGCGGGTGATGCGCAAGCACCGGCTGGCCGAGCGGCTGCTCACCGACGTCATCGGGCTGGACGCCGCGATGGCGCACGGCGAAGCGTGCCGCTGGGAGCACGTCATGAGCGATGAGGTCGAGCAGAAGATCCTGGACCTGATCGGCGACGCCACCACCTCGCCCTACGGCAACCCGATCCCCGGGCTGGAAGAGTTTGGTCGCGCGGCGGCCACGATCCCTGCCGGACAGCCCAGCAGCGAGCTCGGCAAGGACGGGACCAAGGTCCGAGTGACGGTCAACCGGCTCGGAGAGCCGGTCCAGGTGGATCCGGAAGTGCTCGGCCTGCTCCTGGACTCCGGCGTGCGACCCGGCGCCGAGGTGACCGTGTGGTGCGAGGATGAGCGGACGATCATTGAGTCCACCTCGCCGGACGGCGAGGCGGTCTCCCTCCCCGGCGACGTGGCGGCACACATTTTCTGTCTCTGACCCGCCGAACGCGGCGTAGCCGACGTTTGCGACGCGAGTCCCTGATGTGATCTCAGTCACTTCCACCCTGGGAGTTGGGTCAAGTGATGTGCGTTACTGCAGGTGGAGGGGGTGGGTCCCGGGGGCATCCCGGCGGGTTTTCCACAGGTTCGCCACCCGAACATGACACGGGGGCCAGCGTCTGTATAGCGTGAGAGCGCTCCTCTCCCTGGAGGAGAACCCAAGCGTGCTACCGCCTAGTCCTGTCTGCGCGCACGGGTGCCCGCACGAAACTACCGCGCGACAGGAGCGGGGGACCCAATCTTGGGGCCGCAAGGCTCCTTGGGGCGAACGGTTCGGCACCTGCCGGACCAGGGGATCTCCACCCCCAGCCCGACAGCTGACCCCGTAGGCATTTGGAGGACACCAGACCGTGATGCAACGCCACGCCCCCCGGCACCGCCGGCCCAGCCGACTGAACGAAGCCAGCACCACGTTGGCCCGAACCGCTGCAGTCGCCGCCACCTCGACCGGTCTCATCGCCGGCGTGAGCGTCGCTGCCCATGCCACCCCTTCGCCACAGGACCAGTTCCCGGGCCTGTCCGGGGCGCAGGCGCTGGTGCAGGTGGCCGAGACCGTGGCCGCCGCCGAACGCCCGGCCGTCGCCGCGAAGGCGCCGGCCAAGGTGGCCCACGCCGCGAACTTCGGCACCACGGGTTTCTCCGGGTTTGTCCCTGTGCAGGTCCAGCAGCGGACCGGGGTCGCGGCGAGCCGCACCCAGGAGCGCGTCGCCGCGGCTGAGCCGACCCAGCAGGCTGCGCCCGCGCAGCCAGCAGCTGCCGTCCAGCAGGCCGCGCCCGCGCAG
>NZ_JAUNVI010000080.1:0-5396 GCF_030537745.1 Ornithinimicrobium sp.
GCGCCGGGCGACGGAGTAGCGGCGACCGCGACGCAACTGACCCTCGGTCCCTGGCACGCCAAAGCCCAGATGCTCAGACAGCGTGGCCGCCCAGGGCTCACCGAGGCTGGCGTCGATGGCTCGCAGCACTGGCCAGGCGAGCTGGTCGGGGTGCCACGGGTCGTCACGCTCGATGCCGAGGACCAGCGTGACGAGGGAGTGCGGGTTGAGGAACCGGACGCCCGCGCACACCCCGTCGTGACCGGCCGCTCCGGCGCCGAGGCGGTGCGAGAGACGCTGGGCCAGCCACCGTTCGACCCCCTTGGCGGGCACCGCAACGACCTCCTGCGCGAACGGGTCCGCCAGGGGGGTCGCCAGGAGCTCGCCGAGGCCGTCGGCCAGCACGTCGGTGCTGGTCGCGCGGTGCACGAAGAAGGTCACGTGGTGACCATATCCGCGCCCTCCGACAGCCGACTGGAGAGAGGTCGCAGACGCGACTCAGCGGACGCGCGTCGGCGTGCCTCCGGTGAGACGCACGAGTTCGTCATACGTCAGCGCCATGACCGTGTCCGGAGTGCCGCCCGCGGCCCAGACCTCCTCGAACGCTTCGAGCTCGGGGTCGATCAGCGCCCGCAGTCGGACCGGGTGGCCGGTCGGGGCCACCCCGCCGATCGCCTGGCCGGTCGCCGCCCGGACGAAGGCGGCGCTCGCGCGCTCGATCCGCTGCGCCCCCAGCGTCTGCACGATCAGGGCAGTGTCCACGCGCGCCGCGCCGCTGGCCATGACCAGCAGCGGCTCGCCGTCACAGTCGAAGACGAGGCTGTTGGCGATCGCCGCGACCTCGCAGCCGATCTGCTCGGCTGCCAGCACGGCAGTGCGGGCGTGCTCGTCCAGCCAGACCATGCGCGCGGTGATGCCGGCCGCCTCGACCGCGTCCAGCACGATCTGGTTTGTCGGATGCACGTGTGCAGTCTGCCTCACAGGTCGGCGAGCATTCCTGCTGGCTCCTCAATGCAGTCCGCCACGAACCGCAGGAAGCCACCTGCCGTCCCTCCGTCGCAGACGCGGTGGTCAAAGGTGAAGCCGAGTTGGGTGATCTTGCGGATCTTGAGTTTGCCCTTGTGCACCCACGGCTTGTCGATGATCCGGCCCACCCCGAGCATCGCGGCTTCGGGGTAGTTGATGATCGGCGTGGAGCCGTCGACGCCGAAGACGCCGTAGTTGTTGAGCGTGAACGTCCCACCGATCAGCTCAGCCGGTGTCAGCACGCCCTCTCGCGCCCTGATGGTGAGCTCGCGCAGCGCCGCGGCCAGCTCGGTGGTCGTCATCGACCCGGCGTCCTGGACGACCGGCACCACCAGCCCACGCGGGCTCTGCGCGGCAAAGCCGAGGTTGATCGCGCCGTGGTGCACGATCTGGCCGGCCTGCAGGTCGACGGAGGAGTTGAGGGCGGGGTATGTCGTGAGGCCGGCGACCACGATCCGCGCCAGGAGGGGGAGCACCCCGATGGCGGCCTCGGGGCGCGTCGTCTTAAGGCGGTCTTTGAGCTTCATCATCGCGGTCGCGTCGACGTCGACCCAGGTGGTGGCGTCGGGGATCTCCCGGCGGGAGGTGGTGAGCCGCTCGACCATGAGCTTGTGGACACCCTGGATGGGGACGTGCACGTCTTCCCGCGCGCCTGCGGGCCGCCCGCGGTCCAGGGGCGCCGCTGCCGCCTCAGGCGTCTGGCCAGCGCGGGCTGCCTCCAGGTCGGCGCGGCGGATGACCCCGGTGGGTCCCGGGGCAACCTGCGAGAGATCCAGGTCCCACTCCTGCGCCAGCTTGCGGACCAGAGGTGAGATGACGCGCACCGCTCGCTGCTCCTCGACCGCGGTGCCGGTCGGTGCGTTGGGGTCAGCGTCCGGGGCGAGGCTGGGCGAGGTCGCGGCCTCGGTCGCGGCCTCGGCCGGGGCGTCGCTGGGCTGGCGCCGACCCCGCCGGGTGCGGCGCACGGGTCCGTCGCTGGCGCCATACCCGATGAGCGGTCGCTCGGGCTGGTCCGGGGAGGTGGTCGCCTCGTGTGGCGGCGCCGTCGTGCCGGCCCGCTCCTCGGTGCGGTACTGATCGCCGCCGGCGCCCGCTGCCTGCGACGGGTCGTTGGCGTCGCGAACACGGTCAGCATCGCGAGCACCGTCCGCACCGCCAGCATCGTCGGGCTCGCCGCCGATCGTGATCAGGGGAGCACCCACGGCGAGCATGGTGCCCGGCTCGGCGTGCAGCTTCGTCACCACGCCGGCGGCGGGGCAGGGCACGTCGACCGCAGCCTTGGCCGTCTCGACGGTCACCACGTCCTGGTCGATGGCGACCTCGTCACCGACGGCGACCAGCCACTGGGTGACCTCCGCCTCCGTGAGACCTTCCCCAAGGTCGGGCAGCATGAAGACGTGGGCGGGCGCGCTCATGCGCGCACCGACTGCTGGCTGGCGGGCCCATGGGTCAGGTCCGGCTCGTCGTCCCACTGCAGCCGCTCGATGGTGTCGAGGATCCGGTCGACACCGGGCAGGTAGGAGTGCTCCAGGATGGGTGGGGGATAGGGGATGTCCAGCCCGCTGACCCTCAGCACCGGCGCGGCCAGGGAGTGGAAGCACCGCTCGGAGATGCGTGCGGCGATCTCGGCGCCCATCCCCGCAAAGCCCTGCGCCTCGGCGAGCACGACGGCCCGCCCGGTCTTGCGCACGGACGCCATCACGGTCTCGTCGTCAAACGGCACCAGCGTGCGCAGGTCGATGACCTCCACGCTCCAGTCCTCCTCGGCCGCGGCCACCTCCGCCGCCTTGAGCGCGTGCGGCACCTGAGGGCCGTAGGTGATCAGCGTGACGTCGCTGCCCTCGCGACGGACTGCGGCCTTCCCGAACGGCTCCGTCTTCGTCGGCAGGTCAAGCTCAGCCTTGGACCAGTAGAGCGACTTCGGCTCCATGAAGATCACCGGGTCCGGGGAGGCGATCGCCTCTCGGAGCAGGCTGTAGGCGTCCGCCGGGGTCGAGGGCGTCACCACGTGTAGGCCAGGAGTGTGGACGTAGTAACCCTCGGAGGAGTCGCAGTGGTGCTCGACGCCACCGATGCCCCCGGCGTAGGGGTAACGGATCACCATGGGCAGGGTCAGGGCGCCCCGCGTCCGGTTGCGCATCTTGGCCACGTGCGAGACGACCTGCTCGAACGCCGGATAGCCGAACGCATCGAACTGCATCTCGATGACCGGCCGGAAGCCCTGCGTGCACAGCCCGATCGCGAAACCGACGATCCCGGCCTCGGCCAGCGGGGTGTCAAAGCACCGTTCCTCGCCGAACTCCTTGGTGAGCCCGTCGGTGATCCGGAAGACGCCGCCCAGCGTGCCGACGTCCTCGCCGAAGACGAGCACCGAGTCGTCCTCGCGGATCGAGTCGCGCAGTGCCGCGTTGAGTGCCTGCGCGTAGGTCGTGGGCTTACTCATCGCGCCTCCTCCTTGGTGGGCGTGGGCAAATGCGCACCGGCGGCGCTCGCGCTCCCGGCTAGCTCGCGCTGCACCATCTGCGCCTGTTCGCGCAGTTGCGGCGTGGGCTCGGCATACACGTGGGCAAACAACTCCATCGGGTCGACGACCGGCTCGGCGTTCATCCGAGCCCGCAGATCCGCGGCGAGTGACTCCCCCTGCGCCCTGACCTCCTCGATCCGGGCGTCGTCGAGCGCGCCCCGCGCGACCAAATAGGCCTGCAGCCGCACGATCGGGTCCTGCCCGGTCCAGCCGTCGACCTCCTCAGTGGTGCGATAGCGGGTGGCGTCGTCGGCGTTGGTGTGCGCTTCCATCCGATAGGTGTGCGCCTCGATCAGGAACGGGCCCTTACCGGACCGGGCGTGCTGGTATGCCGCGCGCGTCACCGCGAGCACGGCGGCAGCGTCGTTGCCGTCGACCTGCTCGGCGCGCACGCCATACCCGATGCCCTTGTAGGACAGGGCAGGTGCCTTGGTCTGCTTGGCCAGCGGCACCGAGATCGCATAGCCGTTGTTCTGCACGAGAAAGACTACCGGCGCGTTGAAGACGCCGGCAAAATTGACGGCTTCATGGAAGTCGCCTTCCGACGTCGCGCCGTCCCCGACAAAGCACAGCGCGACTCCGTCGGTCCCCCTGCGCCGCAGCCCGTCCGCCGCTCCAGCGGCGTGGACCGCCTGGGTAGCCAGGGGGGTGCACTGCGGGGCGGTGCGAGTGGCGGCGGAGTCATAGCCGCAGTGCCAGTCGCCGCGCAGCAGCGTGAGCACCTTGACCGGGTCGATGCCCCGAGCGACCAGCGCCATCGAGTCACGGTAGGTCGGGAAGAACCAGTCGGAGTCCTTCAGCTCCAGCACCGGCGCGACCTGACAGGCGTCCTGTCCCCGCGAGGAAGGGTAGACCGCGAGGCGGCCCTGTTTGGTCAGCGCCGTCGCCTGGGCATCGAAGCGGCGCCCGATCACCATGGCGCGCCACACCGCGAGCAGGTCGTCATCCGGCGGCATGGCGTAGCCGCGGGCGCTCGCCTCGTCGCTCGGCTCCACCGCGGCGCCATCGGGCGCGATCAACTGCACCGGCTGCGCGCACGGCAGCAGGTCTGGGATCTTGCTCATCATCGAGTCCTCCGCGTAGACAATTGCCTCTCATCGTCCTGCGTCAGAGGGTGAGTGGTCCACGCGAACGCAAAGGTCTAGACGTCTGGCATCCTTGACGTATGTCGAACGACCAATTGTCGAGTCGCAAGACGTCCGAGCCGGGTCGGGCTGGACGAGTGGCGAGTCCGAGGGCTGCGGCCTCGGGCGCGCCACCGGTGGTGCTGGACGAGACGGACCGGGAGATGGTCACCGCACTGCGACAGGACGGGCGACTCTCGGTGCGGGCCCTGGCGCAGCGGGTCCACGTCAGCCGGGCATCGGCCTACAACCGGCTCGACCGGCTGCATCGCGATGGCGTGATCACCGGGTACGCCGCCCAGGTCGACAAGGAGAAGTTGGGTCTGACCACTGCGGCCTATGTGTCGGTCTCGATCCAGCAGGGCTCCTGGCGCGAGGTGCTCGACGTGCTCGCGGCGCTGCAGGGTGTGGAGAAGGTGGCGCTCGTCGGCGCTGAGTTCGACATGCTCGTCGAGGTGCGCGCCCGCGACAACCACGAGCTGCGTGATGTCGTGCTCGAGCGGATCCAGGCCGTCCCTGGCGTGCTCGCGACTCGGACCTGGCTGGTCTTCGAGGAATGGGCTACCTGACGGGACCGGCACGCTTTCCACCGGTCAGCCGACCCACACCTGCTCCGGTGTCGGATGCGACAGGAAGTGGGTCATCGCCTGGGTGTAGGCATAGGCCCCCGCCCGGCCGAAGACGATCACGTCGCCGGGACGCAGGTCGACGGGGAGGTCGGCGTGCCCGACGCGGTCCAGCGA
>NZ_JAUNVI010000080.1:5496-10333 GCF_030537745.1 Ornithinimicrobium sp.
CCCGGCCCCCAGGGAGCGGACGTCGAGGGTGGGCTGCGCCACGGCATACCTGACTCCGAGCCCGCCGCCGAGATCGACGAGGTCAAGGTCATGCCCGAGCAGCCCCTGGAGCCGGTGCCCGATGCGCAGCACCGTCCGGTGGTTGGTGAGCAGCTTGCCCGCGTCAAGCTCGTTGCTGGCGGCGAAGACCTGCAGTCCGCTGATCTGCACGCGGTCGAAGCGTGCGGCCTCGCGCACGAACTCTTCCACCACCTCCTCGTCCACGCCGAAGGCACTCGGCCCGCCACCACCGATGATGGTCGCGACCTCCGACACACCCTCGAGCGGATTGACCCGGACGTTGACCCGCAGCGGGCTCGATCCGGTGTGGAGGATATGCAGTCGCTCGACGTCCTCGAGGCCGTCCACCTGGATCCGGGCACCGGCGAAGAGGGCGGCGTGCAGGTCGCGCTCGGACTTGGCCGGGCCAGCGAAGACCATCCCCGCTCCGGTGCCGCCGGCGGCGAGCACCGTCGACACCTCACCGGCCGAGGCACAGTCAAACCACGCGCCCAGTGCCGAGAACGCCTCCAGCATCGGCAGGCCGGGATTGGACTTGACGGCGTAGGCGAGCCGGACGCGGGCGGGCAGCGACGCCCGGAGCCGGCGGTAGCGGACGCGCGCCAGGTCGAGGTCGTAGGCGAAGAACGGCGAGGGGTGCTCTAGCGCCAGCCTCAGCAGCGTGGCCTCGTTGAAAGCGAACAGGTCGGTCGTCGCAGCGGTCAAAATCATGCCTCCCACCAGGGCGCCAGCCGCCCCAGTCCTTGCCGCAGCTCGTCGATCGGGCCGCCGAGGCTGACCCTGAGGTAGCCATCTCCAGCTGGACCGAAAGCAGTGCCGGGGATCGTGGTGACCAGGCTGGTGTCACGCACGCGCAGGGCGAAGGCTGCAGTGTCCACGGCCGGTATGTCGTCCGGCACTGGGAGCCAGAGGTAGAAGCCGGCTCGAGGGTCGCCGTGGGCGCGACCGGCGGCCTGGTCGGCGCGGTCGAGGAGCCTGGGAGCCGTCGCCGCCAGGGCCAGCCAGCGTGCCTCGATCTCCTGCCGGGCGGCCGGCAGCACGGTGTCCGCGTCCTGGAGCAGCGCGGTCGCCGCGGCCTGCGAGGGTCGGGACGGAGCTGTCGTCATCGCGTTGTGCACCATCCGTGCCGCGGTCAGCACCTGGGGATCACCGACCGCCCAGCCGACTCGGAGCCCTGGCGCGCCGTAGGCCTTGCTCACCGAGCCGAGGACCACCCCACCCTCGGGTCCGACGACGTCGTGCAGGGAGGCGGGGCGGGCACCGAGCCACAGCTCGCCATACACCTCGTCGCTGACCAGGAGCACGCCTCGCTCGGCGCAGGCGGCCGCGACCGCCCTGAGCTGGTCCGCGTCCGCGACCGCGCCGGTGGGGTTGGCGGGATGGTTGATGACCAGCAGCGACACCCGTTCGTGGGCCGTCAACGCGGCGATCACCAGGGCCGCGTCCAGCCGACCGCCGGGTCCGAGCGCGTAGGTGGCCGGGTGCGCCTGGGCGAGTCGGGCCAGCGAGGGGTAGGAGACAAAGCCGGGGTCTGGCACCAGCACGGTGCTGCCGGCCTCCACGTGGGTCAGGAAGAGGGCGCACAGGGCCGCCTGGCTGCCCGAGGTGAGCATCACGTGCTCCGCGGTCAGGCCTTGGAGGTCGTGATCGTCCCCGTGCCGGTTCACGATGGCCTCCACGAGCTCGACGCTGGAGGTGTTGGGACCGTAGGGCATGGGGCCGCAGGCCGCGCCGACCTGCGACAGCGCGGCCCTCGCCGCTGCCGGTAGTGCCCAGCCCGGCTCGCCTAGGCCCAGGCTGATGGTGCCTGCCGGGGCGCCCACCGCCATCTCTCGGATCGGGGAGAGCCCTACTCGCGCACTCTGGGTGCTGGCGCCGTCGCTGCTTCTGGTGCCCCTCACCGCAACGACTCCTCCAGCACGGTCGCGGCGTCGGTCGAGTCGTCGCGATACTTGACGATGACCGGCGCGTAGAGCGAGAGGCCGAGGACGGCGGCGTAGTCGCCCCTCGCGGGCCGCGAGCCGGGCACGACGACCGCGCCCTCCGGGACCTCGCCGCGCCACTCGGTCTGACGGACCAGGTCGAAGATCGTCGTGCTCGACGTCAGCGACACGCCTGGAGCGAGCACCGCCCGGGTGCGGACGACCACGCCTTCGTAGAGCCCGCACTGGGCGCCCACGAAGACGTCGTCCTCCACCACGACGGGTCGAGCCCCGATGGGCTCGAGCACGCCACCGAGCTGGACCGCCGTGGACAGGTGCACCCCGCGGCCCACCTGGGCGCAGGAGCCGACCAGCACGTGACTGTCGATCATCGAGCCGGCCCCGACGTGGCCGCCGACGTTGACGTAGGTCGGCGGCATCACGACGACACCCTGCGCCAAGTGCGCGCCACGGCGCACGGAGGTGCCGCCGGGGACGAGCCGGACGCCGTCGCGGAGCGAGAACTCGCGGGCGGGCACCAGCGACTTGTCGACCGCGCCACCTGGCCAGTCCAGCTCCACGGTCGCGCTGTGCCGGAAGGCGGCCAGGATGCCCCGCTTGACCCAGGCGTGGGTCCGCCAGGTGCCGTCCTCGTCGCGGGTGGCCGCGCGGACGGATCCGTCCTGGAGGGCCTGGAGCAGCTGCTCGACGCGGGCGAGGATCTCGGCGTCGGCGGCGTCGGTGGCGTCACGCTTCGGGTCGAAGAAGTCCGCCAGCTCGCGGTAGCCCTGGTCTTCGCCGAGCCGTTGCGGGTCGGCGGTGTGCGTCAGGCTCATGACGCCAGCGCCGCGGGGCTGGCCGGGACGAACGGCCAGGGTTGCGCCGGCATGCTGCGCCGGGCGGACAGCAGCCCCCCGAGTGCCCGGTGCACCTGGGTCCAAGTGTCCGGCTCTGCCGGAGAGAGCGGCAGCCGGACCGTGGCGGAGCTGATCCCGAGGCAGGCCAGGGCCGCCTTGACGGGCACCGGGTTGGTCTCGACGAACATCGCTGTCATCAGCGGCGCGAGGAGCGCGGCGCTGGCTCGCGCGCCGGCCAGGTCCGAGCGCAGGGCGGCCTGGACCAGCTCGCGGGTCTCGATCGGGGCCACATTGGCGCACACGGACACCAGCCCGCGCGCGCCGAGCGCGATGGCGGGCAGCGCGAGATCGTCGTCGCCGCAGAGGACGGCCCGCTCCGGGGGCGCCTCCCGACACAACCGGGCGAGCTGGCGGACATCGCCGCTGCTCTCCTTGAGCCCGACCACCTGGTCGATCGCCCAGAGCTGCGCCATCGCCTCGGGCGTGAGGTTGCAGCCGGTCCGACCGGGCACGTTGTAGGCGATGATCGGCAGATCCGGGACGCTGTCCGCGACCGCCCGGAAGTGCGCCACCAGCCCGCTGACCTGCGGCTTGTTGTAGAACGGGGTCACGACGAGGAGGGCGTCCGCGCCTGCGCCCCGGGCCTGCAGCGCGAGGTCGCAGGCTCGGTCGGTGTCGTTGGCGCTGACGCCGGCGACCACGGGCACGTCGCCAGCCATCGTCACCGCCGCACGGATCAGGGCGACCCGTTCGGTGTCCGAGACCGTCGCGGCCTCGCCGGTGGATCCCAGGACGAGCAGCCAGTCCACCCCGTCGCCACCGGCGAGCACATGCTCGATGAGACGGGCGTAGGCGGCGTGGTCGACCTGCGGCTTTCGCGCGCCACCCACGGCGTCGGTGCCGGTCGTGAACGGTGTCGCCAGGGCGACGCCGAGACCGGTGAACGGGGTGGCGGTGAGGCTGCTGGTCATCTCAGGCCTTCCTTCGGGGGTGTGGATGGTGCAGGGAGGGTGTCGGGGTGGTGAACGGACGGAGCCGGGTGTCGCGAGGAGGGGCGGAGCAGGGAGTCGAGGGCGTCCTCGGCGAGGTCGTCGAGGGTATGGAGCCCCGCTGGTCGGGTGGCCAGCCACCGCGCCGCCGCGAGGGCGCCGTGGGCGAAGAGGGAGCGGTCGTGGGCGACGTGGCGCACGCTGATGGTCTCCAGCTCGGAGGCGACGAGCACCTCGTGATCGCCGATGACCGAGCCGACCCGCAGGCTGGTGGTCTGGATCGCGGTGGCCTCACGACCTGCGCCGGTCGCCAGCGCTTCCCGCAGGCTGAGGGCGGTGCCGCTGGGGGAGTCGGCCTTGCCCCGGTGGTGGGTCTCGGAGATCGCCAGGTCGACAGGGACTGGCGCGGTGGCGGCATACCCGCCGAGCACGACGGCAAGACGACGCACGAGCGCGACCCCGAGGGCGAAGTTGGGGGCGATCAGCACGGGCGCCTCGCCGCAGGCGGCCTCGTCGACGAGGTGCGGGTCCCATCCGGTCGTCCCGATCACCAGCGCGGTGCCGGTGGTGCGCGCCCAGCTCAGGCGCTGCGCGACCGTGTCCGCGTGGCTGACGTCGATGGCGACCTCCACGGGCGGCAGTCCTGCGAGCCTCCCCGGCGCGCCCTCACTGGTGCCGCGCCCGACGCTCCAGGTGACCTCGACGTCGTCGCGGAGCGCGGCAGCGGCCCGGATCGCCGAGCCGAGGCGTCCGGTGCCGAAAAGGCCGATGGTGAGGGTCACAAGATGAGTATGGACCCGAAAATTCCGCCCCACAAACCACGTTTTCGCAGGTCAGCGACGGTTTACGGCTGGTGCGCCGGCTGCCGGAGGATCGTCCTGTCAGGGTGGGTGGACCACGGACGATCGGCCGTGATCGGCCCTTAAATCGCGACGGTCAGGTCAGGGCCGGACGAGCCCGGACCGGTAGACCAGGGCCACCAGCGCAGCCCGGTCGCGCGAGCCGGTCT
>NZ_JAUNVI010000081.1:0-2425 GCF_030537745.1 Ornithinimicrobium sp.
CACGCCCTCACCCCTGCCTCTGCCCTCAGCCCTACCCACGCCCTCGCCCCTACCCGGGTCCTCTCCGTCGAGCCGAACACCGCCGCGTGCATGGTCGCCAGCCTGACTGCCGGTGAGCCCATCACCGTGCCGACCGGCAGCACCGTGATGGCCGGTCTCAATTGCGGCACGGTGTCCAGCCTCGCGTGGCCAGTCATGAAGAACGGTTGCGACGCCGCCGTGACCGTCTCAGACGAGGAAGCTCGCCAAGCGTCTGCGGACCTCTTCGCGCTCGGCGTCTCCTCGGGCACCTGCGGAGCGGCCACGCTGGCCGGCGTGCGAGCCGCCCTCGGCAATGCCATCAGCCGCGCGGATCTCGACCTGGCCGACGACGCCGTCGTGGTCCTGCTCAGCACCGAGGGAGCGTGACATCCGGCAACGAGCCCGATCGGGCAACGAGCGCGATCCGACAGCGGGCTCTGGCCTGGCCACCGGTCCGGGTGACTCGTGGGTCAGCGCGCCAGTCCCTCGCGCCACTCCTGCTGGAGCAGGGCATAACTGATCCCGTCGTGCCAGGTGCCGTCACGGTGCAGCGATTCCTGGACGAAATAGCCTTCCCGCCGCAGACCGACCTTGTCCATCACGCGCCACGACGCACGGTTGTCGGCGAAACACACCGCCTCGATGCGGCGGACGCCGAGGTCGAAGGCGATGACGATCAGCTCCCGCACCGCCTCGGTCGCATAGCCCTGCCCCTTGTGCGCAGGGGCGATGCACCAACCGAGTTCGGCCTGAGTGCCGATCGCTTCGCCCGCCACCTCGGCCTGGCTCCACGCGTTCTGGACCGTCACCATCAGGTCCCCGACGACCACGTGCTCCCGCTCGATCACGAGCGTGGAGTCGAGCCGTTGCCCGAACGCCTGGACATACTCCTCGCGATCGGTGGGCAACGCGGTCAGCCATCGACCGACCTCGGGAAGGCTGCGGTAGGAGAACACGACGCCTCCGTCGTCGGCCCTTGCCGGTCGGATCAGAAGACGCTCTGTCCGGCGCGGCCAGCCGAGGTCGTCCAAGGTTGGCGTCACCCTCGCACGCTAGCGCGGCCGGCTCCCCCGCCGCACCAGGAGCGTCCAGATTCTTTGCGCACGGCGCGGGCGCCAGCGCAGGGCGGACAGACAACAGCCCCGCCGCGATCTCGGGCATCACGCGACGGGGCTGCTGAGCTGGTATGACGAAGGGCGTACTACTTCGTGGCGTGGTCCTTGGCGAGGCGGGCCAGGGCGAGCGCGGCGACGAACAGGCCGAAGTCGCGCAGCGCGACGTCGTAGAAGCCGGGCAGCGTCAGCAGGTTGAGGATGATGCCCGCCAGCCAGGCGGCCACGACATACGCTCCGATCTTGGGGCGCACCCAGACCAGGACGCCGGCAATGATCTCCACCACGCCGACCATCATCATGTCGACGGAAGCGGAACCGGGCATGAGGTTGTCGATCCACGGCGCGAGATAGTTCGTCCACTCCGTGAGGATGTTGGTGAACTTGTCGAGGCCGAACAGGATCGGCGCAATCGTGAAAACCGTGCGGAGCAGGAAGTACGCCTCCTGCGCTCCGGTACGTGCGGGTGCGTCAGTACGAACGGTGTGGGCGGCTTCCGTGCTCATCGGACTTGCCTTTCGTGAGTTGTCGCCTTCTAAAGGAGAGGCTTATCTATGATGGAACACCCAAAATCGTCTTTCGTCAAGGGGCGTATCCTTTAGACATGTTCGGAACCTCGAAGCAGTCAGCCATCACCGGAGTCGCCGCCCTTGCCGAGCCGGTGCGGCGGCGGCTGTATGAAGCAGTTGCGACGGCTCCGGGCTCGCTCGGTCGGGAGGCTGCAGCAGAGGTTGCGGGGGTTCCCGTGCACACCGCGAAGTTTCACCTGGACAAACTCGTCGACGCGGGCCTGCTGGAGGTGGAGTTTCGACGGCTGACCGGACGCACCGGGCCAGGGTCAGGTCGGCCGGCCAAGCTCTATCGTCGGGCCGAGCGCGAGATCCACGTCGAGTTGCCCGCTCGCCAGTACGACCTCCTCAGCCGCATCCTGGCCCGCGCCGTCGCGCGGTCTGATGCGGGCGAAGAGCGGGTCGCCGAAGTCGCAGGGCGGGTCGCGCGTGAGGAAGGTGTGGCGATGGGCGAGTCCCGAGCCTCCTCCGGGGCGGAGTTGAAGCAGTTGTGCCAGGTGCTCACCGACGTCGGCTACGAGCCACAGCTCGACGAGGACCAGACCGTTCGGTTGCTGAACTGTCCCTTTCACCACGCGGCGCGCGAGCAGACCGACCTGGTGTGCGGACTCAACCTGGAGTATGTCTCCGGGGTGCGCGACGGGATGGGCTGCACGGGAGTCGCGACCGCACTCGACCCAGGCCCCTGCCGGTGCTGCGTGAGCCTCCGCCAGACCTGAGAGT
>NZ_JAUNVI010000081.1:2435-10207 GCF_030537745.1 Ornithinimicrobium sp.
CGGCGCGTGGCGTTCGTCAGCGGCGCTTGGCGTTCGGCGGGAGCAACTCCTCGACGCCAGACTTCGCCTCCGCCCGCGCGTGCTTCTCGGCGCGCTTCTCCTTGATGGACTTGCCCGGCTTCTTCGCCGAGTTGCCGTGCGGTGACTTGTCCGACATGAGGGATCCCGTCTGTGGGGTCGAGATGACCCGACGCTCACCACAGTACGCCGATCCACGTTGCCACGGTCGGCAATGCTCCAGCCGGGCGAGCCTGCGGCTCAACTCAGCGCGGCGATCACCAGTGTGGTCCCGCTCACCAGCAGGGCCGCCAGGACGACCAGACGGACCCGCTCGGGGGTCAGCCGGTGGAAGATCCGGTCTCCGAGCCGCCAACCGATCAAGCCGGCCGGCACACTGAGGGCTACCAGGGTCAGGGCCAGCACCGTGATCTTGCCGGTGATCGCCAGCCCGGTGACCGCGACGACACCTTGCAGGGTGAAGATCGCCTGGATGGTCGCGCGGAACACTGGCGGCGGCAGGTGTTGCGCCTGCAGCGCGAGCACGATGGGGGGCCCGTTGGTGCCCGTCGTCGTGACCAACGCGCCGCTGATGAGACCCGCGGTCAGCTCGGCCGGCACACCTCCCGGCAGCCGCGTCCGGGCCAGGATGAGCACCGTCATCACCAGGGTGATCACGCCGATCGCCAGCAGCAGCAGGTTTGCGTCGACCCGGGTGAAGATCAGCAGCCCCACCGGTATGCCGAGGATCCCACCCAGGGTCAGCCATCGCACCGACCGCCCGTCCACGTGGGCGCGCTCGCGACGCCAGCCGAAGAGGGTCGTCAGACCGCTGGACATCACCGCCGCGACGACCGCGGTGTGCGGATCGAAGAGCAGCGCCAGCACCGGCACGCTGAGCATCACGTAGCCAAAACTGGTCACCGCCTGCGCGCCCGCGGCCAGCAGCAGCACCACGAACGCCAGGACCAGTTCCACGTCAGCCAGGATCCCATCCAGGGCAACTGGTTGTCCTTACTGGGTGGCACTGGTAGAACAGAGAGAGTCGACAAGGCTTCACGCGACCTGGGCCTCAGGTTGCGAAGGTCAGGTTGCTCGAAGGAGAGCGCGATGGACAAATTGAGCCTGCAGGCCAAGGCGCGCGAGTTGGCCGCCCGTGCCGCGCAGACCAAGAGTGGCCGCGCAGCCGACACGATCTTTGGCGGCCATGAGAAGCGGATGCGCCAGACCCTGATCGCGCTCCAGGCGGGGCAGGAGCTCGCCGAGCACGACAGCCCCGGCGAAGCCACCTTGTTGGTGATCAGTGGTCGCGTCCAGCTCGTCGCGGGCACGGTGCGTTGGCCGGGCCGTGAATGGGATCACCTGACCATCCCAGACGCACCACACAGCGTCGAGGCGCAGACAGATGCAGTCTTCCTCCTCACCGTGGCGGTGAACAACTGATGAGCTCACCAACCCAACTGACAGTCGGGGACACGACCTACCTGATCCATCGGCTGGACCAGCTGCCTGGATCGGAGCGACTGCCCTACAGCCTCAAGGTGCTCCTGGAGAACCTGCTGCGCAACGAGGACGGGCGGCAGGTCACCCACGAGCAGGTCGAGGCCGTGGCCAACTGGGACCCGACCGCAGCCCACGGGCGCGAGGTCGCTTACACCCCGGCCCGGGTGCTGATGCAGGACTTCACCGGCGTGCCCTGTGTGGTCGACCTGGTCGCCATGCGCGACGCAATCACCGAGCTCGGCGGTGACCCTTCGCAGATCAACCCGTTGGTCCCGACCGAGCTCGTGATCGACCACTCGGTGATTGCCGATGTGTTCGGGCGGCAAGACGCCTTCACGCTGAACGCGGAGCTGGAGTTTGAACGTAACGCCGAGCGCTATCAGTTGCTGCGCTGGGCGCAGCAGGCGTTCACCGACTTCAGCGTGGTGCCGCCGGACACGGGCATCTGCCACCAGGTCAACCTCGAGTACCTCTCCCGCGTGGTGTTCACGAGGCAGACGGCGTCCGGTGTCCTGGCCTATCCCGACACGCTCGTCGGCACCGACTCGCACACGCCGATGGTCAATGGCCTGGGGGTGCTCGGCTGGGGCGTAGGCGGCATCGAGGCCGAAGCCGCGATGCTCGGCCAACCGATGAGCATGCTGGTTCCACCAGTCCTCGGCATGAAGCTCATCGGTGAACTCCCGGCCGGGAGCACCGCCACCGACATGGTGCTCACCGTCGCAGAGATGCTGCGGCGCACCGGAGTGGTCGGCAAGTTCGTCGAGTTCTTCGGACCTGGCGTGGGCAATGTGCCGCTGGCGAACCGGGCCACGATAGGCAACATGAGCCCGGAGTATGGCGCCACCTGCGCCATCTTCCCGATCGACCAAGTGACCCTTGACTACTTGCAGTTGACCGGGCGCCCCGAGCAAGCGATCCGGCTCGTCGAGGCGTATGCGAAGGAGCAGGGCCTCTGGCACGACCCCGACCACGAGCCGACCTACTCCCAGGTCCTCGAACTCGACCTGTCCACCGTCGAGCCATCGATCGCGGGCCCGAAACGACCGCATGACCGGATCCCGCTGCGGATCGCACCGCACGCGGTCGCGGCTCTGCTCGCGGGCAAGAGCCAGGAGGAGGCAGTCGATGCGGGCCTCGACGAGGCTTCTGGAGAGTCCTTCCCAGCCAGCGACTCGATCGCGATCGGTCACGATCGCCCCGGCGACCAACCGAGCAAGCCCTGTGCTTGCGACGGAGACCACGAGTGGCCCAGCACCCCGGTGACCGCCACCATCGACGATGTCGACGTCACGCTCGACAACGGTGCCGTGGTGATCGCAGCCATCACGTCGTGCACCAACACCTCGAATCCCTCGGTGATGATCGGCGCCGCGCTGCTGGCCAAGAAGGCGGTGGAACGGGGGTTGACGCGCAAGCCGTGGGTGAAAACGTCCCTGGCGCCCGGATCACGGGTGGTCACCGACTACTACGACCGCTCCGGGCTGACTCCATACCTGGACCAGCTTGGCTTCAACCTCGTGGGTTACGGCTGCACTACCTGTATCGGCAACTCCGGCCCGCTCATCCCCGAGGTCAGCAAAGCGGTGACCGACCAGGACCTCACGGTGTGTTCGGTCCTGTCGGGCAACCGTAACTTCGAGGGTCGGATCCATCCGCAGACGAAGATGAACTTCCTCACCTCCCCACCGTTGGTGGTCGCCTACGCACTGGTCGGGACGATGCACGTCAATCTGCTGACCGACCCACTGGGCACGGGCAGCGACGGTGAGCCGGTCTTCCTGAGTGACATCTGGCCCTCGACGCAGGAGATCAACGAGGTCATCGACGAGCATCTGAAGGCAGAGATGTACACCAAGGGCTACGCCGACGTCTTCACCGGTGACGAGCGGTGGCAGGGTATGCAGATCCCCGAAGGGGAGACTTTCGCCTGGGAGGAAGCGTCGACGTATGTGCGCAAACCCCCGTACTTCGATGGCATGGGCGCCGACCCCGAGCCGCTCGCCGACATCACTGGCGCGAGGGTGCTCGCTCTTCTCGGCGACTCGGTGACCACGGACCACATCAGTCCCGCCGGATCGATCACCCGGGACAGTCCCGCTGGCTCCTACCTTCTCGAGCACGGGGTGGAGCAGAAGAGCTTCAACTCCTACGGGTCACGGCGGGGCAACCACGAGGTGATGATCCGCGGAACCTTCGCCAACATCCGGCTTCGCAATCAACTCGCACCCGGGACCGAGGGTGGCTTCACCCGAGATCTTTCCGGACACTCAAGCGACGAGCAAGGCGCGACCACGATTTTCGCTGCCTCGGAGAATTACATCGACGACGGCACCCCACTGGTGGTGCTGGCCGGCAAGGAGTACGGCTCCGGATCCTCCCGAGACTGGGCGGCCAAGGGCACCCTCCTGCTGGGCGTGAAGGTCGTCATCGCCGAGTCCTACGAGCGCATCCATCGCTCCAACCTGATCGGGATGGGCGTCCTGCCGTTGCAGTTCCCCGAGGGTCAGAGCGCCGCTTCACTGGGCCTGACGGGCGAGGAGGTCTTCGATGTGACGGGAGTGACGGCACTGCAAGACTCGATCCCCGAGACAGTGCACGTGCGAGCCGGCGACGTGGAATTCGACGCGCTAGTCCGGATCGATACGCCCGGGGAGGCCGACTACTACCGGCATGGCGGCATCCTGCAGTTCGTCCTCCGTCAATTGCTGGCTGGGTCCTCCCACGACGAACCGTAGGTCGGCGAGGAGTTGCGGCAAGAGCGCGGTGAGCCCGTTCTTCGCGCCGCGATCTGCTCCCGGCGTGAGCCAGTCTCAGCGGCCCTGACGCTCGACCCGCTCCCACGGCCATTTTGCGGCGAGCCACGCGGAGACGGCGTCAGCGAGCGGCCCGTCGAGGTCGGCCCGGTCCGCACGCACCCACGACTGGACAGTGACGTCATACGCCGCGGACTCCGCCGGGTAGAGGTAGACGCAGCCGATGACCCCACGATCAGCCAGGTCGAGCACGGTGAACGTGAAACCGATTCCTGCCGCAAAGTCAGCGGCATGACGCCGCAGGTCAGCCAGGTTTGCCTCCAGCGACATCCCGTCGAGCGGGGGCCAGTCACCGTCCGGATAGCCCGGAGTCGCCCGGATGTGCTCGATGCTCGATGTCCACGCCGTGTGGTCAGAGTGGTTGTGCTGAGGTCCTAGCGGTTCGAGTCGGAACCTATCGGTGGCCAGAAGGGCCGGTGGCTCAAACCCGACCGGCACGAACGGTATGGAGGGCATGGCTGGACTGTAGGCGGACCGCTACTCTCACGCCTCTGATTTTCTCGACCAACCCGCACCCCTACACTCGGCTGGTGTCCGAAGTGGTGACCCGTCCTCGGTGCGACGTCGATATTCCGGCGCTCATCGACATCCTCGCCAGGCAGCAGGCGCAGACGCAGTATCCCTTCCACTGGCCGCCAGATCGCGGGCCCGAGCGCTTTCTTCGTCGTCCCAGCGAACGCGAGGCGTGGGTTGCCGAACTCGACGGCAAGGTCGTCGGTCACGTCGCGATCCAGTCAGTCGCGGACGACGAACTCGGGCGGCTGTGGGCGAGCGCGCACGGTGTGCCGATCACGGAGCTGCGCTGCATCAGTGTCCTGTATGCCGATCGCCGCCACCCTCGGCGCGGCATCGGTTCGGCGCTGCTGGCTCGGGCCACGGAGAGGGCACTCGCTGGTGGCGGTGCGCCAGTGCTGGACGTGGTGGCCGGCCATCTCGATGCGGTGAATCTCTACCTCAGCCGTGGATGGCAAGAGGTGGGGCGGATTCGACCGCAGTGGCTTCCCGCCTCTGAAGAGCCGGTCCACGCGATGATCTTGCCGAGGCCTGGCGTCACGGAACTGCGCGTGTCTGCGGTTCTGTGAGGCCATCGGCGCTCTCGTCCTCGGGCCTGCGTCCTGAGCCAAGGGATAGCGTCGCGAGCAGACCGAAGACGAGGAACCCCGCCGACGAGAACGCGGCATAGCGGGTGCCTTCGGAGAACGCCTCTTTCGCAGCCTCCGCTGCCGGCGCCGTCTGGGGGCTCCGCTCGAGGCCCAGGATCGCACCGCCCGCGCTGTCGACGACCGCATTGACGACCTGGTCGCGCTGCTGCTCCGGAAGGCCAGCAGCATCAAGCTTGGAGCTGAGGAGGCCGGCTGTGCTGGTGAACAGCACTGTGCCGAGAATCGCGATGCCCAGCGCCGATCCGACCTGCCGGGCGGTGGACTGCGTCCCGGACGCCTGCCCGCTCTCGGTCACCGGGACGTCCTGCAGCACGACTCCGGTCAGTTGGGCGGTGGCCAGACCCACGCCGAAGCCGTAGACGAAGAGGAAGGGCAGCAACAGCGGCCAGGACGTGTCGGGCGCGATGACGAACCCCAGACCCGCGACGCCGATGATCTCGGCTGCGATGCCCACACGCACAATCGTCACGGGCGCGACCTTGTTGCTCAGGGCACCCGCAAAGCCGCTGGCCATGAACGAGCCGATAGCGAGCGCGAGCAGGATGGCACCGGTCTGGAGTGCGTCGAACCCGATCACGAACTGCAACCACAGCGGCAGCGAGAGGATGATGCCGAACTCGCCGAGGGACACCACGAGAGCGGCAATGTTGCCGTTGCGGAATGAGGGGATCGCAAACAAGCTAAAGGCGATGATGGTGGAGTGGCCCCGCCGCGTGCGCCGCATACCCCAAGCGACAAAGGCGATCAGCCCCAAGAGCGACACGGCAAACGCAAGTGGCACCGGCGAGAGGGCCCACGGCCAAGTCCAGCCGCCGATCGCGGGCACATTCTGGGTGCTCCACCAGCCGTAGGTGCGCCCTTCGATTAGTCCGAAGACCAGCGTGGCCGAAGTGACGACCGACAAGATTGCCCCTACGCCGTCTATTGCCCTGGGGTGCTCGTCCTTGGACTCCGTGATCGTCAGCAGGACACCGATGATGATGATGATCCCGAGGGGGATGTTGATCCCGAATGCCCAGCGCCAGGAGAAGGCGGTCGTCAGCCACCCACCGAGCAGCGGGCCCACCGCGGCCATCCCGCCGATGGTTGAGCCCCACACCGCAAAGGCGATGCCGCGCTCCCTGCCTCGGAAGGTCGCGTTGATCAGCGAGAGCGTGGTGGGCAGGATCATGGCTCCGCCGACACCCTGGACCAGGCGCGAGAGGATGAGGATGTCGCCCGTAGGTGCCAGTGCGGCGGCGACCGACGACACCGCGAAGATGACGACTCCGAGCAGCATCAACCTGCGCCGCCCGAAACGATCGGCGAGGCTTCCAAACACCAGCAACAGGGCCGCAAAGACGAGGGTGTAGGCCTCCTGCACCCACTGCACCTGGGTCGATGTGATGTCGAGGTCTTCGACAATCGAGGGAATCGCGACGTTCACGATGGTGGAGTCGACGATGATCAGCGAGACGGCGATGCTGATGAAAAGAAGGCCGGCCCAGCGACGGCGTTCCCTTGCGGTCATAGACATACCCAGCTCTTCTCGCGATGAGTGCGACGATCGGGTCGTCGACGTCGGCCCCAGGAAACGGTACCTCCACACACGACGTCGAGGGCATCGACTCGGCGTTGTCATCCGGGGCGTGAAGTTGCACCGGAACGGGGGCCATTGAGTCGCGGTAGGGCCAAGGTAAAGGTGGCGCCGTGGCCGGGGCCGTCGCTGGTTGCCACGAGGCTGCCCCCATGCGCGTTAGCGATCGCGCGGCTGATGGTCAGGCCGATGCCAGAGCCGCCGTGGTCTCGATCGCGCGCGTCGTCGCCTCGGTAGAACCGTTCGAAGACGTGCGCCAGTTGTGCCGGGGTGATGCCGTTCCCGGTGTCAGTGACGATGATCTCGACCTCCTCACCAGCGGCGCGGGCGTGCAGGCGCACCTTGCCTCCGTGGGGGGTATGCCGTAGGGCATTGGCGAGCAGGTTGTCCAGGATCTGGGCCAGGCGCGCGGGATCCACGTCCACGACGAGGCTCGCGTCGCTGTCGGTCTCGGCGGTGAGGCTGACACCGTGCCGGACGTAGTTCTCGCGGTTGGACGCGGCGGCCGTGCGGATCAAATCGTTGACCGGGCAGCGCTCGCGCTCGAGGGTGATCCTTCCCTCCTCGGCACGGGAGACCTCGTCGATGTCTTCGGTCAGTCGGGCCAGGCGATCGGTCTGCTCGGTCAGCACCTGCTGGGTGTCCTCGTCCCAGCGGATCACTCCGTCGGTCAGCCCCTCGCAGTAGATCGTCAGGGTGGCGATCGGGGTGCGCAGT
>NZ_JAUNVI010000082.1:0-5134 GCF_030537745.1 Ornithinimicrobium sp.
ACGGTCGCCCCGGCCACACCGAACGGTCCGCACGGCCACCCACATCCGCAACCGGAGTGTCTAGGGTTTGTCAAATGTTGAGAAACCTGTCAACGTAGGAACATCCACTACGCGAGTTCCGTCGCGAGCACGGCCCAGCCGTCGGCTACTTCCAAGGAGATTGACCATGGCACCCACTAGCCTCACCCGTCAACGTTTGAGCCCGGCCCGCTGGGGCGCTGCCCTCGCCGCCACCGGCGTCGCTTTCGGCATCCTCGACGGAGTGTGGCTGGGCACCGTCGCGAAGGAAACCTATGGCGGGCTGCTGGGCGACCTCATGGCCGACCCCATCAACGTGCCGGCCGCCGCCGCGTTCTACCTCATCTACACCGCCGGCGTCACGCACTTCGCTACCGCCCCAGGCGTAGCCGAGCGCAGCGTGCGCAAGGCTGCCCTCCAGGGCGCCGCGCTGGGCTTCGTCGCCTACTCGACGTTCGACCTGACCAGCCTCGCGGTCCTTAAGGACTACCCGGCAGGGATGGTGCCGATCGACATCGCGTGGGGGACTGTCGCATCGAGCATTGCCGCAGCCTCAGCCACCGCGCTGGTCAACCGCTTCGGCCGCTGACGCCGCTGCAGCGGATCGGACATACTGCACTACGGCCCACAGCACTACGAGAGAGCCGCCGACCCTTCGCGGGTCAGCGGCTCTCTCACGTGCTGGACAGCTCAGTTGCACCAGGGGTAGATGAACAGGCTCTGGTCGCCGGCACGATGGTCCCTGAGGATGACGGAAAGCTTCAGCGGGTTTTTCACCCCCGAGATGTCGGCGCCAGGACGCACGGTGACCCCCAGCGCGAGGGCGGTCTCGATCGGCAATCCCCCGCGGGCGACGTCGTCCAGCAGTCCAGCGCTGCGCAGCGTGTTTAACCCCGCCTGCTGGCATTCGATGTCTGGACGAGAAACTGCAGCGCCTGCCGGGGCCGCGGCCACGGTGGCAGCCAGTGCGGCAGCGGCGATGGTGGCGGCGAGACGGGTGCGGGACGGCATACGAAGCATGGTGGTCCTCCTTGATCGGGGCGGCCCTGACTGAACCGCGTGCTTCATAATCATCCGGTTGTTACATGTTTGTCAATAGATTGTGTAAGGTTAGTCTCTACCAACTTCTGGAGGCCCACGTGATCAAGGACAAACCGACCGTCGCTGTGATCGGTGGCGGCATCGCTGGGCTCACTGCGGCCTACGTCCTTCGCGCCACCCACCAGGTCACGCTGCTCGAGGCAGATGATCGTCTCGGTGGGCACGCGGACACCCACGACGTGGCCATTCCAGACGGCTTCGATCTGGCCGTAGACTCAGGTTTCATCGTGCACAACGACCAGACCTACCCCGTCCTGCTCCGTCTTTTCGCCGAGTTGGACGTGCCTACCCAGGCGACGGAAATGTCGATGTCTATCACCTGCGAACGCTGCGGTCTTTCCTATGCGGGCGGGCGTGGTGCCCGTGGCGTCTTCGCCCAGCCCCGCCGCATCGCAGACCGTCGTTTCCGCAGGATGTTGACTCAGGTCCCCCGCTTCCACCGAGCTGCGCGCCGCGAGCTGGCGGTCGCTGCGCAGAGCGTGGCCGGCGGAGGTCGGACGTGGGGAGAGTTCCTCGAAGAAGAGCGTTTTGATCCTTATTTTGTCCAGCACTACGCCCTCCCCCTCGTCTCCTGCGTGTGGTCCGCGGGCCACGAGGACGCCCGCGCCTACCCCGCGCGCCACCTGTTCCAGTTCCTCGAGCACCACGGCATGCTCTCGCTCACCGGGTCACCGAGCTGGCGGACGGTCACCGGCGGTTCGAGGGCGTATGTCGAGCGCGTCGCGGCCGCCCTCGCGGCGGCCGGCGCGCAGGTGCGCACCGGCTTGGCTGGCGAGGTCAGGTCACTGCGCCGGGGCCCCGACGGGGTCGAGGTCACCACCGCAGAGGGTCAGACCGAGTCCTTCGGTCAGGCTGTGCTGGCTACCCACGCCGACATCGCCGGACGCATCCTCATCGACGCCACGGACGAGGAGGCGCGCGACCTCGCAGCGATCAAGTACTCCTCCAACCCGACCCTTCTGCATACCGACTCCTCGGTCCTGCCGACGGTCCGCGGTGCGAAGGCGTCGTGGAACTACCGCCTCTCGGGATGCGACCAAGCCGACGAAGGCGCGCTCGTGTCCTACTGGATGAACCGGCTGCACGATATCGATCCCGAGGTGGGCACCGACTTCGTGGTGACGCTCAACGCCGAGGACAGCGTCGACCCGCAGCACGTCATCGCGCGCCGCGACTATGCCCACCCGATCTTCACCCACGAGGCGGTCGAGGCTGCCACCCGACTCCGGGAGGCCGGGGGTCCGCAGCTGGCTTTTGCCGGCGCCCACCTCGGGTGGGGTTTCCACGAGGACGGCGCCCGCTCCGGCCTGGCTGCCGCGACCCGTCTGGGAGGACACTGGTGAGCGCCCTCACGGTGGCGCTACCGCCGGTCCCCAGCCTCATCGTCGGGCCGGTGACGCACACCCGTCATCGGCCGGTCCGCCACGCATTCCGCTACACCGCCTACCAGTGGCTCGTCGATCTCGCCGAGCTGCCGCGGCTGCGCGGACCGCTCGCCTGGGTCAGCGGATTCAGCGCCGACGACCACCTCGACCGCGGGCGGCTCGGTGGCGGCATCCGCGGAGACCTGGTGCGTTTTCTGGCCGGTCGCGGAGTATCCGTGGCGCAGGACGACCGGGTCATCATGCTGGCCAACGCGCGCGTCCTCGGTTACGTCTTCGATCCGCTCACCGTCTTCTGGGTGCTGCGTCGGTCCGAGTCGTCGACGACGCAGGTGCGGGCCGTGGTGCTCGAGGTGCACAACACCTATGGCGAGCGCCACGCCTATGTCCTGGATCTGGACGCTCGCGGTCGATCCTCGGTCGACAAGGACTTCTACGTCTCACCGTTCAACGACGCAACCGGCCGGTATGCCGTCTCCCTCGTGCTCGAGCCAGGGCGCGTCCGGGTGACGGTCGGCTTGGACCGCGAGGGCGAGCGCGTCGTCACAGCAGTGACCGAAGGGGAGCCTCGGGCCGCGACGCCGCGGACGGTGGCCCGGACCGCGCTGCGCTATGCCTTCATGCCCCAGATGGTCAGCCTCCTGATCCGACTGCACGGGATCAAACTGTGGCGACGGCTCCCGTTGCTGCCACGCCCACCCCACTCCGAGGAGCAGCTCCGATGACCCTTCCCATGGCTATCGACCCGGGGCATGGCCTCATCGCGCGCGTTCGCGGGCTGGCCGCACGGCAGGTCATCCGCCAGGTGCTCAAGCGGGTGCCGATCGACATTGAGCTGGCAGATGGCACCGTGCTGAGCGGCGCGCCCGCGCAGGAGTTGACGATGGGCCAGACGGACGCGCTCGCGCAAGACGTGCAGCCCGGCAAGATGAATACGCTGAGCCCTCTGCCTCGTCGACCACGCATCCAGGTCCACCAACCTCGTCGGTTCTTCAGCCGCGTGGGCCGCCAGGCCAAGATCGGCATCGGTGAGGGCTACACCGAGCAGGAGTGGGGCCCAGCGCCCGGCCACGACCTCGCTGACGTGCTCCTGCCCTTCGCCGAGCGCATCACCAACGCCATACCAGCCCCGCTGCGCGCACTGCGTGGCCTCGTCGACCAGCCGCTGCCGACCGCGCTGCGCAACACCCTGTCCGGCGCGCGCCGCAATGTGCAGGCCCACTACGACCTGTCCAACGACCTCTTCGCCACTTTTCTCGACCCGAGCCTGTCCTACTCCTCCGCCCTCTTTGACGACTCGCTCGACTGGCGGGCCCAGTCGTTGGAGGAGGCCCAGCTGCGCAAGATCGACGCTGCCTTGGACCTGGCCGGAGTCGGGGAAGGCACCCGCCTCCTGGAGATCGGCTCTGGCTGGGGCACCCTTGCGCTGCGCGCCGCCCAACGTGGGGCTTCGGTCGTGACGGTGACCCTGTCCGAGGAGCAGGCTGCCCTCGCTCGTCGTCGTCTGGAAGAGGCTGGGGCGTATGCCGCGCCCACACCTCACAGCGCCGCGAGCCTGCTCGTCGGGACAGGCTTGGCACGCGGGGGCACCGCGCTGGCAGAGCTGCCCGCCCGCAGCACCGGCCTGGATGAGTTGCCACGCCGCGGCACTGCGATAGCAGATCGGGTCGATCTGCGGCTGCAGGACTACCGCGAGGTCGAAGGGGAGTATGACGCGATCGTCTCGATCGAGATGGTCGAGGCCGTCGGTGAGGAGTACTGGCCGACGTACTTCCGCACCCTCGACGAGCGGCTGGCCCCGGGTGGGACAGCGGTCGTGCAGGCGATCACGCTGCCGCACCAGCGCTATCTCTCCACCCGCCATTCCTACGGCTGGATCCAGAAGTACATCTTCCCCGGGGGCGCCCTGCCCAGCCTGGACGCGGTCCACGAGGTGTGTGCTGGGCATACCTCGCTGCGCGTCGAGCACGCGCGCTTTTTCGGCCAGCACTACGCCGAGACCTTGCGCCGGTGGCGACAGTCCTTCCTGGCGCGTCGGGACGAGGTGATCGCTCTCGGCTTCAGCGAGCGCTTCGTCCGAGTCTGGGAGTACTACCTGGCCTACTGCGAGGCCGGCTTCCGCGGCGGTGCCATCGATGTGGCACAGATCGTCTTGCGGCGACCAAATGATGTCTCGGCTCAGGTGCAGGCGTCGCTGGGCTGACGGGTGAGGCAGTAGCGGTGTTCCAGGCGCAGGCGCCGCTGGGCTGACGACGCAGGCGCGGTCGCAGGCGCCGGCGCCGCTGGGCTGACGGGTGACGCAGTAACTGCGGCAGCCGTGAACGTCGCAGCGGCCGGTGGCCAGCGCTGTGCGGTGGATCCGGGCCGCTATAGCGACCCAAAGTCACCGCAGACCCGCACCTGCGCCGGCAGCGATCTGGTGCCCAGCGCTGTGCGGTGGATCCGGGCCGCTATAGCGACCCAAAGTCACCGCACACCTTGACCCGCCCACGGCGGCGCCAGTCAGCTCACGAGGCGGCCCGCAGGCGCGGGTCGCGGGCGAGTGCACAACCAGGCCCGCATGGCCTAGGCCGGCCCTTCCACCCCCGGGCGATCTGGGCCACTGCAACGTCGGCTGCCAGCGCGCATGGGCG
>NZ_JAUNVI010000082.1:5234-10036 GCF_030537745.1 Ornithinimicrobium sp.
TCCACCCCCGGGCGATCTGGGCCACTGCAACGTCGGCTGCCAGCGCGCATGGGCGCTCGACGACCTCGATCCACCCCGCCCTCAACGTCGCCTCACCCGCGCCCACCGCCTGGCGGTCCCGCCAGCGATCGGCCAACTGCCTCTCGCCGTGAAAAAGAGCACCGTCGATTTCCACGCGGAGTCCCCGCACGGGGTCGCGGAAGTCCAGCCGCCTCGCGCGGCCGTCGGCCTGCGCAGTCATCCCATCCAACCAGGCCTGCCGTTCCATCCTCGGTAGACCGTGTGCACCCTCGACGTCGCGGGCATAGCGCACCTCGGCCGTGCTCTCCAGACCTTCCTCGGCAGCAGCCAGTGCTTCGGCAAGCAGCCGTCGTCTCGGGTGGCGGGGATGCTGGGCCAGCTCGACGCTAAGCTCGGCGACCGTGACCTTCTTTCTCGACACCGCCCGGGTCACCAGCGCCATCACGTCATCGAGCGTCTGGTCCGGCAGGGCCAGCACGTCCATGATCGTCTGTGGCAGCGCGGTGACGGGGATGCCATACCGCCGCGCGGGCACGGAGCGAGTCCGTCGTCGGACCTGCACCCCGCGCAGCTCACGGGTGCGGTGGGTCTGCCGCGGCTCGATGAGGGTGATGATCTGCGGCTCCCGATCCGTGAGGTTCCACAGCCGCAGCGCACACCTCAGACTCGTGAGGGTGCCCGGGCCACGGGCGAGCACGGCTGCTGCCACCCGTTCGCGCCAGCTGACCACGCCGTTGTGCATGACGAACACTCCGGCAAAGACCCTTTGCCACTGCCCGGTCCGCACGTTATGCCGCAGCTGGGAGTAAGTGATCTCGCGCTCGATTGCCTGCCGCCGACTAATGACGTCCACGACGGACAGGCTCGCCGATCTGCCACGGACAGCGCAGGACTTGTCCACACCCCCTGACCTGCCGGTCCGCGGGCCGCCTGCCCAGAGCGCGGGGAACGCCGGGGCGTTCTACGGTCGGAGCATGAATGACGCCCACGGCCAGCAGCTCCCCGACGCCGATCCGCACCTCGCAACGGCAGCCCACGCAGCACCCGCAGCACCCGTGGCGCGAGCACGAGCGCCACCGCCGCGACCCCAGCCCACGCAGCACCCGTCGCACTGGTCGCCGGGGGGTCGCGCGGCCTTGGGCTGCTCGTCGCCCGTGAGCTCGTCAGCGCCGGCTATCAGGTGGCCGTCTGCGCCCGCGACCTGGAGGAGGCGACCGAAGGCGCGCGCGAGGTGGGAGCGACGGCATACCGCTGCGACGTGAGCGACCGAGACGCCGTCACCAAGCTCGTAGCGAGCGTCGAGCGCGACCTGGGACCGATCGAGGTCCTGGTGCACGTCGCCGGGACCATCCAGGTCGGACCCGCCGAGTCCATGACTCTGCAGGACTTCGACGACGCGGTGGGGACGATGCTCATGGGCCCGATCCAGACGGTCTGGGCGGTCCTGCCCGGCATGCGCGAGCGGGGTCGCGGTCGGATCGGGGTGGTGACTTCGATCGGCGGCAAGGTCAGCCCGCCGCACCTGCTGCCTTACGCGACCGCAAAGTTCGGCGCGGTCGGTTTCACCGAAGGGCTGGCGGCCGAGCTGATGGGCACCGGCATCACCGCGACCACGGTGGTGCCCGGTCTCATGCGCACCGGGTCCCACGAGCGGGCGCTGTTTGCTGGTGACCACGCCGCGGAGTATGCGTGGTTCGCCCCCGCCGCCTCGCTCCCCCTCCTCTCGATGGACGCCGAGCGCGCCGCCCGTCGGATGGTGGACGGCATCCTGCGCGGGAAGCCGCTCGTCGTCCTGTCCTGGCTATCGCACGCCGGCATCCGGGTGCACGGGCTCTCACCGACGATCACGGTGCTTGCCATGGGCGTGATGAACCGTTTCCTGCCAGCCGCGCCGAGGGCCGACGAGGAGGAGGGTATGGCGATCAGCGGCTCCGAGGGTCGGGTTGCCCTGGGAGTGCGCGACCCCGAGGGTGGCGCTGCGAGGGGTCTGCTCACCGGGCGGCAGGCGGCACAGCGTCTTGGCGCCGGCGCCGCTGGCGTCGTGGGCGTCCTCACCGTCCTCGGCAGCAGAGCCGCACGGCGCCTCAACCAGCGTCCGTAGGGCCAGGCCGAGGCAGACCCGCCCGGCGCCTCGACCAGCGTCAATAGGGGCCAGCCCGAAGGGAACCCGCGTCAGTCCTCGATCCTCGCTGGTGTCCGTTGGGAGGCGGCATAGGACGGGTCACGCAGGCGGGCCCACGTCGCGGCGAACCAGGTCCCTGCTGGAGGGTGACCCACCGGGTCGTGCCGACGGCTGCAGTCACTGTCATCCCACGCGACGTCCAGGCGTCCACGCTCGTGCCAGGGGCGCCCAGGGGCGGCGATCCAGACCCGGTATGCCGTGGGTGGGCGTTGCGCTCTGCGCTGTCCTGGGTGACCGCGCGAGCCGCGCTCCGGCTCGAGCCGCAGGAGCAGCCCGCCGCCAGCGGTCTGAAGCGGCATCAAGGTCGTCAGCGTGCCGAGGCGAAACGGCAGCCGCGGCACCAGAAGGTGCCGGGTCACCATGCCAGCGCCGGTCGATGCGAAGAGGAGGTCGCCGCCGTCCGGGCCGTCGATGCGCAGGGCCAGACCCTCGATGTCTGGCAAGCTCCGCAGCCCGAGCGCCCTGGACGCACGCACCAGACAGGAATGCGACCTCGACCCTGACAGCAGCGGCACACCGTGATCGGTGCCCGGCTTGAACTCCAGGCTCCCGCCCCCGCAGACGCCCACCGCGTGCAGCGCCCGCGTGCCGCGCGCCCGGGCGAGTGCTCCGAAGATGCCGCCGAGCGCCATACCCGCCCACCGGCCTGGCCTCGGGTTCATGGCCTCAGCACCACCTTGATGCAGCCGTCGCGCTTCGCGGCGAACATCGCATAACCCTCGGCTGCATCCTCCAAGGGGAGATGGTGCGTGGCCAACGACTCCAGCGACAGCACGTCTTCGGCCCCGCTCACGAGGTCATACAGTTCATCGGTCCATCGACGGACGTGGCATTGGCCCATCCGCACCGTGATCCCCTTGTCGAAGAGGTCCATCATCGGCATCGGGTCCGCCTGGCCACCGTAGACGCCGCTGATCGACAGCGTGCCCCCGCGGCGGACGGCCGCGATCGCCAGGTGCAGCGCGGCGAGCCGGTCGATGCCGGCCGTCTCCACCGCCTTCTGGGCGACCACCTTGGGCAACCGCGAGGCGGCCGCGATCGCGGTGTGGGCGAGCGGGTTGCCGTGCGCCTCCATGCCCACCGCATCGAGCACGCTGTCCGGCCCGCGTCCGTCGGTGAGCTCGTGCAGGTGCGCCGCAACGTCCTTGACTCGCGTCGCGTCGACGACCTCCGCTCCGCTGTCGGCCGCTAGCGCGAGGCGCTCCGGCACCAGATCGACTCCGATCACCCGCTCTACCCCTCGGTGCAGGGCCGAGCGGACGGCAAGCTGTCCGACGGGGCCCAGACCGATGACCGCCAGCGTCCCACCCTCGGGCACGTCCGCATAGCTCACGCCTTGCCAGGCGGTCGGGAGGATGTCGGAGAGATAGAGGAAGCGCTCGTCAGGCAGGTCGTGCTCGATCCGGATCGCGCCAAAGTCGGCATGCGGCACGCGGACCAGCTCGGCCTGGCCGCCGGGAACGGAGCCGTAGAGGCTGGTGTAGCCGAACAAGCTCGCGCCCTTGCCCTGGTCGACGTTCTGGGTCGTCTCGCACTGGGCGAAGAGGCCTCGGTCGCACATCCAGCAGTGGCCGCAGGAGATGTTGAAGGGCACGACGACCCGATCCCCCACCGACAACCGCTCGATGCCCGTCCCGACCTGCTCGACGATCCCCATGAACTCATGCCCCAGCACGTCTCCAGGGCTCAGGTAGGGGGCGAGGACGTTGTAGAGGTGCAGGTCGGAGCCGCAGATCGCGGTGGAGGTGACCCGGATGATCGCGTCGGTCGGCGCCTGGAGCGTGGGCTCGGGGACGTCGAGGACCTTGACCTTGCCGTGGCCTTGCCAGGTGAGTGCGCGCATTCCCCCAGGCTATGTATGCGGTGACCGCGCGGCGCGGCCAATCGCCGAGCGCGGGGCGGCTTGCGACCACGACGAGTCGTGTCGGCCTGCCCCGAGCGCGGACCCGGCCTAGTTTGGGCAGATGAGCACTGACGAGCGCGACAACCCCGACAGCGACAAGAAGGACGGCGGCCACCCCGGCAGCGACAGGGAGGGCAGCGACGGGAAGAGCAGCCACAAGAAGCACAACCGTGACCTCGACGCCGAGCACGCCCGGCCCACCGGCGTGACAGATGCGGAAGTAGAGGCAGCGGGAACGGTCAGCGAGGCCCTGGAGAAGGTCGAGCGGGCACGCGGCCACCTCTACTCCTTCCATCAGCTGATCGGCGCGGCCGACCTCGCCCTCGGCGACGGCGCTGATCAGCTCGCCGCCTCCGGCCATGAGGAGCTCGCCGCGCGGCTGCGGGAAGAAGTGATCGGGCGCAACGTGATCGCCGATCGCTGGACCTTCCAGATCGTCGAGGACTTCGACGACGCCTACTGGACGAGCGTGCGTGAGTTTGAGCGCGCCGTGCGGGAAGAGGTGACGGGTGGCCGCCGGCACGTCTATGAGGCCGAGATGAAGCAGCGGCGCCGCACGCACGGGCAGCCCGGGCACGAGGCCGGCCCCGACGACACTGCCTCGTCCGACTAGGCCATCCGCACGCACGGGCAGCCCGGGCCCAGGCAGCCCGGGCACGAGGCTGGCCCCGACGACACTGCCTCGTCCGACTAGGC
>NZ_JAUNVI010000010.1:0-22107 GCF_030537745.1 Ornithinimicrobium sp.
CGCCCGGTCCGACAAGAACGACCGCCCGGAGTGGCAAGAACGACCGTCCGGTGGAAGGAAGCATGAGCACCAGCACCAGCAAGAGCGGGGCGGCTTCGTCCGCTGAGCTCCAGCACGTCGACCTCGACATCACCGGCATGACGTGCGCGTCGTGCTCGGCGCGGATCGAGCGCAAGCTCAACAAGCTTGACGGCGTCGAGGCGAGCGTCAACCTGGCCACCGAGAAGGCGAGCGTCAACTTCCCCTCTGCCCTGTCCATCGCCGACATCGTCGCGACGGTCGAGAAGACCGGCTACGGCGCCACGGTCCTGGAGAGGGACCGCAGCGGTCGGGCGCCCGCGATGACGCACGACGTCGTCAGCAAGAACTCCCTGCGCACCCGGATGATCGCGGCCAGCGTGCTCGCCGCGGTGGTCGTGGTCATCCACATGGTGCCGCCGGTCGCGGACGCCTTGGGCACGACCGGTCACTGGCTCCAGTTTCTCCTGACCGTGCCGGTCTACCTGTGGGCGGCGTGGCCGTTCCACCGGGCCGCCGTGATCAACGCCCGGCACCTGTCTTCCACGATGGACACCCTCGTCTCGGTCGGCACGACCGCGGCGATGGGCTGGTCCGTCGCGGCGCTGTTCACCGGCTTCAGCCACGACATGTACTTCGAGACCGTCGCGGTCGTCACTGCCTTCCTCCTCGTCGGGCGCTACATCGAGGCTCGCGCCAAGGCGCAGGGCCGGTCGGCCCTCACCTCACTCCTCGAGCTCGGCGCCAAGGACGTCGCGATCCTGCGCCACGAGGCGCGCAGCGGATCGTGGACCGAGGTCCGGGTCCCGATCGAAGAGCTCGAGACGGGTATGCGGTTCATCGTCCGCCCGGGTGAGAAGGTCGCCACTGACGGTCGCGTCATTGACGGCAGCAGCACGATCGACGCGAGCATGGTGACCGGTGAGTCCATGCCGGTCGAGGTCACGACGGACGACGACGTCACCGGGGCCACCGTCAACGGCCACGGTCGCCTCGTCGTCGAGGCCACCCGCGTCGGCCGGGAGACCACCCTGGCACGCGTCACCGCACTCGTCGAGCAGGCACAGACGGGCAAGGCACCGGTCCAGCGGCTCGCTGACCGCATCTCCGCGGTGTTCGTCCCCGTGGTGCTGGTCATCGCGCTGGTGACGTTCGTGCTCTGGCTGGTGACCGGTCACTCGGTCGCCGAGGCGCTCGCCCCGGCCGTCGCGGTCCTGATCATCGCCTGCCCCTGCGCGCTCGGTCTGGCAACCCCGACCGCGTTGCTCACCGGCACCGGTCGCGGCGCCGAGCTCGGCATCCTCATCAAGGGCCCGCAGATCCTCGAGTCCACCAGGCGAGTCGACACCGTCGTGCTCGACAAGACCGGCACCCTGACCACCGGCGAGCCCGTCCTCACCGACGTCGTCACCGCCGGCGCCCTCCCGCAGGAGGCGGCTCTGAAGGCCGCCGCGAGCGTGGAGACCGGCAGCGAGCACCCGGTGGCCCGCGCGATCGTCGTGGGCGCTCGCGAGCGCGGAGTCAGCCCGAGCGAGATCACCGACTTCACCAACCTGCCCGGGCAGGGTGCCCGCGCCAAGATCAAGGACGTCGAGGTCACGGTGGGCAAGGCGGACCTGTTCGACGAGGTCCCCTCGGTGCTGCGGCAGGCCCTGGAAGCCGGCACGGGCACCACTGTCCTCGTCGGCTGGGCCGGCACCGCCCGCGCGGCGATCACCGTCGCCGACACCCCGCGCCCCTCGAGTGTCGAGGCGGTGGCTCGCCTGCGCGAGTTGGGTCTGACGCCCTATCTGCTGACCGGTGACAACGAGCACACCGCGCGCGCGGTCGCCCAGCAGGTCGGCATCGATGCGACCAACGTGGATGCCGGCGTGCTGCCGCAGGACAAGTTCGCACGCATCGTGGCGCTGCAGGAAGAAGGCAAGGTCGTGGCGATGGTCGGGGACGGCGTCAACGACGCCGCCGCGCTCGCGCAGGCCGATCTTGGTATGGCGATGGGCTCGGGGACGGACGTCGCCGCCGAGTCCGCCGACATCGTGCTCATGCGCTCGGACGTGGAGGCGGTCGCGGACGCCATCGGGCTGTCCCGCCGGACGTTGCGGATCATCCAGGAGAACCTCGCCTGGGCCTTCGGCTACAACATTCTGGCGATCCCACTGGCAGCCTTCGGGATGCTGACGCCGATGATCGCGGGTGGCGCGATGGCCATGTCGTCGGTGCTGGTCGTGCTCAACAGCCTGCGGCTCAAGGGATACGGGCGCCGGCAGGCATAAGCGATCGCCTCAGATGGTGACGGTGCCGCGCGTCGTCTCGAAGGTCACGTCATACAGGCACGGGCAGTCGTCGTCCTCCACGAAGCCGAACTCGACGGCCGACTCGAAGCTCCCCTTGGGGGCCTCGCTGATGCCGAGCCACTCGCGGACGACCGGGAAGTCGCCGCCCAGGGTGAGCCCGGTCAGGCGGGTCGGATTCTGCGCTAGGTGCGAGGGGTGGTCGCCCTCGGCGGAGACCCACTTGACGAAGAAGGGCAGGTTGCCCGACTCGATGACGTTCTTCACGCCGATCTGGCGCCACAGCAGCTCCACGCCCTGCGGGGTGTGGCGATTGCCGTCGACCGCGGCACGCCCAAGGCGTTCCTCGACCGGCTCGAGGTCATCGACGGCGACGACCCAGGCCATCCAGCCACCGCCCCGGGCCGAACGCGCCCGGACCGCCTGCCCGAAGGGCGCCTTGTCGGAGGCTGGGTGGTCCAGGACCCCCACGACCTCCACATAGCGGTCCTCGGCGAGGGGGAGGATGACATTGCGCGTGCCGAATCGAGGGTGCACCCCACCGTCGAGGGGCTGGACACCCAGCTCGTGGCCCAGACGCTCGGCAGTCGCCTGCAGACCCTCAGGTCCTGCGGCATAACTCACGTGGTCGATGCGCATATTCACATCGTGACACACCGGCCTAGTCGCCCCGGACACCCCCCTGGCGCCGCTGTCGCACCGCCTCGTAGACGATAATCGCGGCCGACGTCGCGACATTGAGGGAGTCGGCGCGACCGACCATGGGGATCCGCACCCGGTGGTCTGCAGCCGCGATGAGCGCGGGGGTCAGCCCGGCCTTCTCGGTCCCGACCGCGATCGCGACCGCACCGGTGTAGTCGACGTCGGTGTGCGCGAGGTCGGCTTCCGGGGTGGCAGCGACCAGAGGTATGCCGTGCTCGCGCAGCCAGTCCAGGGTCACCGCCGTGCTGTCGCTGGCCACCGGGACAGAAAACACCGTGCCCTTGGAAGCGCGCACGGTGTTGGGATTGCCCCAGTCGGTGACCGGGTCGGCGGCGATCACCGCGTCGACGCCGGCCGCGTCCGCCGTGCGCAGCATCGCGCCCAGGTTGCCGGGCTTCTCCACTCCCTGCGCCACCAGCACGAGCGGGCAATCCGGGAGCAGCGCGGACATGTCGGCGCAGCGGCGGTCCACGGTGTCGACGACGGCGAGGAAGCCGTCGGGGCCCTCCCGGTAGGCCGCCTTGGCGAAGGCCGCCCGAGAAAGCTGCACGAGCTCGGTGCCCAGCCCGCCGATCCGGTCGACCAGACCGAAGGTCAGCGCCTCCGGCCCCATCAGGTCGGGGCAATAGAACAGGACGTGCGGCACCACCCCTGCGTCCAGGGCCAGGCGCAACTCCTCATACCCCTCGATCAGCGTCCGCCCCTCCTGCTCGCGCGTGCGTCGACGCCGCAGCAGCGGCAACGCTTTGACGCGCGGGTTGGCGGGCGAGGTGATGATCAACGGGTCGCGCACGTGGCCCATCGTCTCAGGTCGGATAGATTATGCGCCTGTGGAGGGGACAGCACCGCCAGAGCCGCCCGACGTGGCGCCACCGCCCGAGCAGCCGCGTCTGCCGGGACGGTTCGCGGGCTATCTGAAGGACTGGGTGACGCAGAGCCCGACCAACCTGGGCTCGGCCGTGATCGTCGCCGTGCTCGTCGGGTCTCTGCCCTTCGGCGGATGGAAGCCGGCCGAGCGCGACGCGGTGGCACTGGCCCTGCCTGACGAGAAAGTCGACGCCGCACCCTTCGAGGTCACCGTCCACGAGGCACGCTATGCCAAGGATTTTGGCGGCGAGCTGGGCGAGGACTACGTCGAGGAGGGCAGCGAGCCCCCGACCCACGTCATTCTGGTGCTGACCCTGCGCAACACCAGCGACCAGACCCTGAGCCGGCTCGACCTGCGGGATTCCATCCACGTGTCAGGTCTGCCCGATCCCGTCGACTACGGCGGCGAGCCCACGGCCCCGGCGCACCGTTGGACGACCCAGATCCTCGACCTGGAGGGTGAGCCCGCCAGCTTCTCCGGGGTGGGCCCCGGCATGGACTACACGATCGCGCTGCACCAACGCACCGCCGCTGCGACGGGTGACCTGCCCGAAACGCTGACGGTGGAGCTGATGGGCAAGACCTACCGTCAGCTGTCCGTGGCCAACAACTATGCGTGGGCCGACCCGGCTCCCGTCGCGCAGGTGAGCGTGCCCCTCACACCGGGCGTCCGCATCACCAGGGAGGGGAGACCATGACCGTGCTCGATCAGCTCTCTCGCCGATGGGTAGGCCGCTTCGGTGTCATGGCGTTTGTCATCGCGTCGCTGGCGGTCGGCCGGGCGGTCGGGGGCGACCTGCCCGACGGCCTGGCCATCATGGCAGAGCCCCATGACCGGCAGGCCACGCTCGCCGAGCCGGTCGAGCTGCGCAACACGACTCTCACCGTGACGAAGGTGACCGTGGCCGACGCGCTCACCGACGAGCTGGAGCTGTCCGTCACCGACACCCCTGGCGTCTTCGTCCTGGTCGAGCTGACCTCTGCCGCTCGCCAGCGCAACAGCGGTCCGGACCTGATCTCGATCGCGAGCGCCGACGGGACGCGGGTCTGGGAGCGTACCCGCGCTATCAACACTTGCCTGGCCACCCAGGCCGGGCTGGTCCAGCAGTGCAGCATGGCGGTCGAGTTGCCTCCGCAGGAGCTGGCCGGCACCCAGCTGCGGATCAGCACCACGGGCTTCGACGACCGGTTCGACGACCGCTTGGTCCTGGACCTGGGCCTGGTCCCGTCCGACGCCGAGCAGGCCTGGTCCCTCTATCGAGTGCCCGCACGGACGGTGCACGCCGTGGAGCAGGACGCCGCCGATGAGTGACCTGACGCCGCCGGAGGACACGATCGTGGAGCAGGAGCAGGAGCAGGCGCAGGAGTGGCGCACGGCGCCAGGGTGGTGGCGCCGCAACCGCTGGGCGCTCATCGCGATGCCCCTGGTTCTGGCACTGGTCCTGGCGCTGGGCGGCTACCGGCTCTACACCTTCTGGTGGCAGCAGGATCTGCACGAGGCCGTGCGCCCCCAAGACGGCACCGTCGCCACGCTCACCCAGGCGTGGCGCGATGCCGACGGCGACCACACCCGGACCGTCTCCGCGCGGGTGGTCGGCGCGCAGCAGATCATCGTCTTCAAGGACTCCGAGGGGGCCCTGCAACCGGTGGACCGGATGGACGGCACCTCCGTCTGGGCCCTCACGCTCGAGGTCGAAGCTGATCCCGACCAGGTGCTCTCGGGGTGTTCCTACGAGGTGGTCGACAACCGCGGCCGGATCACGACGGGCAGCCCGCACACCATCGCCTTTAGTCTGAGCGCCGACGCATGCGTGCCGGCGAGCACCCCCGGCCCGCAATACCAAATGGGCGAGCTGTGGGGCTTCGACGACGAGGAGAGCGCCCCCCGTCCGCAGACCTACACGGTCCCGCTCTACATCCGCCTCGTCTCCGATGCCGTGCCGACCGAGCTGCGCATCAGCTGGGAGGTCCCGAAGTACCTCGCGCTGCCGGTCCCGGCCGCGGCGCCCTGAGACTCTCCCTCGCCGCGTCTAGGCGGGTCAGGCGGCAGGGCTCAGCAGCGTCAGAAGCCGCGCAACCTCGTCAGCGACGGCGTCCCGGCCGGGGCCCAGATACTTGCGCGGGTCCACCAGTGCCTCGTCGAGCAGCGCCTCGCGAACCGCCCGCGTGAGCACGCTGTTGAGGTGGGTGGCGATGTTGATCTTCGTCATCCCGGCGGCAACCGCGCTGACCAGACCAGCGTCGTCGACGCCGGAGGAGCCGTGCAGGACCAGCGGGACGGTCACCCGCGCAGCGAGCTCGGCGATCAGCGCGTCGTCCAGCACCGCGTCTCGGGTCGTCATCGCGTGCGACGAGCCGATGGCGACCGCGAGGGCGTCCACCCCGGTGGCATGGACGTATGTCGCGGCCTGCGCAGGATCGGTGCGGACCCCGGGGGCGTGAACGCCGTCCTTGCCGCCCACCTCGCCGAGCTCCGCCTCCACGGCCACTCCGCGCTCGTGGCACCAGGACACCACGGCAGCCGTCCGCGCGACGTTGTCGTCGTGCTCCAGCGCTGACGCGTCATACATGACGGACGGCACGCCGAGCTGCACCGCTGCATGGATGAGCTCGATGTCCGTCGCGTGGTCCAGGTGCACGCACACGTCGGCCGTGGATCCCGCGGCCACAGCCAGGGTGGCGGTGAGGATCGGCGCGAGGGACCCGTGGTAGGCGATGGTGTTCTCAGACACCTGGAGCACCACGGGGAGTCCGGCTCGCTCCGCGCCGGTCACGATGGCCTCGGCGTGCTCGAGCTGGATGACGTTCATGGCACCGAGTCCACGGTGGTGTGCGGCGGCCGTGGTGAGCAGCTGCGTCATCGTCACGAGGGGCATGGTCAGTCTCCGAACGTCATTGCGTCCACGCGCTGGGCACGGACGCTGGCTGTGAATGAGGCGTATGCCGACAGGTCGACCTCGCCGGCGACCGGTCGTCGAACGGCAGCGGCACCCAGGGCCACCGCACGGCAGAGCAGCTCCGGCCACGCCAGTCCGTGAGCTAGGCCCAGGGCGATGCCGGCGTTGGTGGCGTCACCGGCTCCGGTCGGATTGCCCTCGACCCGCTCCGGCGGTGTCACCAGCCAGCAGCCGTCCTCGGTGACTGCCAGCAGCCCGCGTTCTCCCAGCGTCAGCACCACTGGTGCGCCGTTGACGTCGGCCAAGTGCTTCACGGTCGGGAGCAGGTCACTGTCCCGGGTGTCGGTGAGGGTGCGGAGTTCGTCGAGGTTGGGCGTCAAGATCGCTCCGCCGCGCTCGAGCGCGGCCTGCAGCGCCGCTCCGTCGAGGTCCAGCACCACTGGCACCCCGGCGTCGTGGGCCAGGCCCGCCAGCCGACCTGGAAGCCCCGCTGGAACACCGGGAGGCAGGCTGCCGGACACCACGAGGGCCCGTGCCCCGGGCAGCGCGGTCCCCACCAGCTCCACGAGAGAATCGGCCGCGTCTGCAGGCACCGGGCTGCCCGGCTCCCACAGCGACGTAGTCTCCTCGCCTTGCACGACGAGGGTCCGGCGCAGCCGTGCCATCACGTCGAGGAAGGAGGCTCGGATCCCGAGCTCGGCCAGCGACGGACCGAAGCTGGAGTCGCCGAGCCCGAGGGCGTGCACCGGCTCGCCGAGCTGGTGCAGGACCCGGGCGACGTTGACGCCCTTGCCGCCCGCTCGCTCCACCACCTCTTTGACGCGGTGCACCTGCCCGGGCACCAGCCGGTCAACCGAGTAGGTCATGTCCAGGGCCGGGTTGCACGTGACGGTGAGGATCACGCGACCCACGTCCCGGCACGCATCACCCGGAGCGGGCGCAAGTCTGCGTCAGCCTCCACGATGTCGGCGCGACAGCCGGCGGCCAGTGATCCGACCTCGTCCTGCAGGCCGATCACGGCCGCCGGTCGCGATGAGGCGCAAGCGACGACCTCGACCGGGTCGAGGCCCGCATGGACCTGACGTCGGACAATGTCGAGCAGCCGCGAGGTGCCACCGGCCAGCGAATCACCGTGGGCCAGCCGAGCGACCCCGTCGCGCACCCGGACCGCCGAAGGACCGAGTTGGAAGGTGCCGTCCTGCAGGCCAGCCGCGGCCATCGCGTCGGTCACGAGCACGACCCTGTTCCCACCCACGAGCGAGAACACCGCAGCGACCATGTCGTCGGCCAGGTGCACACCATCGGCGATGAGCTCGAGGTGCGCGGCGCCGGCAGCCGCCGCGTTGAGGGCGCCGATGACGGGACCTGGGTCCCGGTGGTGGATGGCGGGCATGCCGTTGAAGAGGTGGGTCACCAGACCGGGTTGAGCGCGCCTCAGCACTCGTTCGACGGTGGCGGCATCCGCTTCGGTGTGCCCGACAGCGGCGATCACCCCGCGCGCGGAGAGCAGCTCGATCACGGCGTCCGCGCCCGGCAGCTCCGGCGCCACGGTCATGATGCGCACGTGGCCCCGCCCTGCGTCGAGGAGCTCGTGGAGCAGTCCGAGGTCCGGCGTGCGGATCCAGGCGGGGTCCTGCGCCCCGCAGCGTGCCGTCGAGAGGAAAGGACCCTCGATGTGAATGCCGATCAGCGACCCCGTGTCTACCCCGTCCGCGAGCGCCGCGATCGCGGCCAGCATCCGTGGGGGGGAGTCGGTGACGGTGCTGCCCATCAGCACCGTCGTCCCTTGACCAAGATGGTGGGCGGCGCCATCGCGCACCTGCCGCTCATCGGCGACGCTGAAGGAGGAGCCGCCTCCGCCGTGGCAGTGCAGGTCGACGAGCCCAGGTAGGAAGACGACGTCGGAGCGCGGCGGTGACGCTTCCGCACTCGGCTGGGCCGGCGCAACCCGGACGATCCGGCTGCCCGCGATCTCGATGACCGCGTCGGGAAGGTCGGCGTGCGGGGTGATGACCCGACCGCGCAGCGAGGTCATCGACGCAGACCCAGCTCGGCTATCGGGCTGGTGCTCTCGGCGGGCAGGCGGGCCGCCAGATCGAGGGCAAGGTGGCCGGCGCCGAACATGCCCGCTCGGCTCCCCAGCGGGCTGATGCGGATCGGCGGGACCGTCGCGACGTGGGACCGCTCTGTCATCGCGGTGCGCAGGGGGCCGACCAGGGCATCTCCGGCATCCGAGAGTCCCCCGGCCAGGATGATCGAGCCTGGGGCCGTCAGGGTGCAGACGCTGACGAGTGCATCCGCGAGCGCGTTGATCGCCCCCTGCCAGACCGCAGCGGCCACCGGGTCGGTCGCGACCCGTTCGACGACGGCGCGCGCACCCTCGACCTGGTGACCGGTCCCGTCGCGATAGGCGCGGACGATGGCGTGCGCACCGGCGATGCCTTCCAGGCACCCGCGTGCGCCGCACCGGCAGAGCGTCCCGTCGGGGCGGACGACCATGTGTCCCAGTTCACCCGCCTGCCCGGACACGCCCCGGACAGGCGCCCCACCGACGAACATGACGGAGGCGATGCCGGTGCCGAGCACGACGACGAAGGGATCCTCGCGCGTGCCGGCGGAGCGGTGCACCGCTTCACCGGCGGCCTCGACGTCATGTCCGACCTGCACCGGGATTCCCCAGCGGCGCGCGAGCGGCTCGCCGATCGGACAGTCGACGAGGTCGAGATTGACGGCACGCAGTGAGACACCGGCCGCTTTGTCGATCAGACCAGGGACGACCACGCCCGCGGCGACGACCCGCGTGCGCTCGACGCCCTGCACCGTGTCGAGCAGCTCATCACCGATCTCGCCGATGACCTCGATGATTCCCGGTCCCCGGCGACTCGGGCGCCGGCTCTCGGAGAGCACCTCCAGGTTGGCGTCCAGCACCGCCGCTTTGACCGACGTCGCGCCGACATCGAAGGCAAGGACCAGGCTGGTGCTCGAGGGCTCGGCCGTCATGAGATCAGCGCGCCTCTTGCCGGTCGAGGACCACCGAACGGCTCAGGTTGCGCGGTTGGGCCGGGTCCAGACCAGCGCTCTGCGCGCGGGCAATGCACAGCAGGTGGACGCGCACCAGGTCTGCCATCGCGTCGATCGGGGCCCACTGGAGGTCGGCACCCGTCACGTCCAGATCGGCGCTGAAGTTGTCCACCAGGTCCCCGAAGGCCCACACGACACGGCCAGGTGCCGCGATGCTGATCGGACCATGGCGATACTCCATCATCGGATAGGACTCGGTCCACAGCTGCGCGGCCTCGCGCAGCTTCAGGGCAGCCTCCTCAGCGATGCCGTTGGTCCAGCCGCGGCCCACGAACGTGATCTGTTCGGCCGCCAGCGCGGAGGTCAGCTCCGAGACGCCCGTCGCAAGCACCGCCTCGGCCTGGGCGGCGACCTCGGTCAGGTCCTCACCCAGATGCCACCGCAGCATCGCCAGGGTCGTGGTCGCGAAGCGCGTCTGCACCACCGACTGCTCGTCGACGTCCGGGGTGAGGACAGGCGCTGCGAGCGCAACGGCGGGTGAGGTCGCCGACGTCGTGATCACGGTAGCGGGAAGGCGGTCCTTCGTGGCGGCCAGCAGATCGAGCACCTCCGTCGTCGTGCCGGATCGGGTGATGGCGACCACTCGGTCGTAGCCCCGGTCGAGCCGGGCTTCGGTGGGGCTCCAGGCATCCGTCACGCCGAGTCCGGCGGACTCTCTCAAGGCGGCGTAGGCGCGCGCCATGAACAGGGACGTGCCGCACCCGACGACAGCCACCCGTTCACCGGCAGCGGGCAACTGGTCACGGTGTTGTTCCGCCGTCTCACGGGCCTGAAGCCACTTCTGCGGTTGAGAGGCAATTTCGCTCTGGAGAGGGCTCGATGGAGCGGGCGAGGTCATGTCGGGTCCTTCGTCGTAGTGGGTTGGGGCGACAGGATCGTCGAGGGGTCGCGGTGGGTCGGCTGCCATCAACTCTTGACGGCACCAGCTGAAAGACCGGAGCGCCAGTAGCGCTGGAGGGTGAAGAAGAGCACGATCAGTGGGATGACGCTCAACAGGGCGCCCAGCAGGATCGAGCCATACTGCGGATTGAAATAGCTCATCATCCCGTAAAGCCCCAGCGTGACCGGCTTGAGCTCTGGAGAGCTGATCATCATCAGCGGCAGCAGGAAGTTGTTCCACGTCGCGACGAAAATAAACAAGAAGATGGTCACCATGGCGGGGCCGAGGAGTCTCAGCACGATCGAGGCGAAAATCCGCAGCTCGCCGGCACCGTCGAGCCGGGCCGCCTCGAGGAGCTCGTCGGGGACCGCTGACTGCGCGTAGATCTGGCCAAGGAAGACCCCGAAGGGGCTCACGCACGAGGGGATGATGACGGCCCACGGGGTGTTGACCAGGCCGATGTCGTGAAACATGAGGTAGAGCGGGACGGTGAGCAGGGAGATCGGCATCAACAGTCCGACGAGGATGATGCCTTGCACAGCGTTCTTACCAGGTATGCGGAACTTCTCGAGTGCATAGCCGGCACTGACCGACGCCAACGTGCCGACGACCCCCGCCGCCGTGGAGTAGACCACCGAGTTGCCGACCCAACGCCAGAAGTGCCCCTGCGTCCAGGACAACAGGCCGGCGTAGTTCGTCGCAAGATTGTTGTCTGCGGTCAACAGCGGGTTGGAAGAGATGAGGTCAGCGTTGCTCTTGGTCGAGGACACCACCAGCCAGTAGACGGGGCCGAGGAAGAGCACCAGCGCGAGCAGGAGGACGGTCCACGTCAAGACCTTGGTAGAGCGCGCCGGACGCAGGGACCGGGGTAGCGCATCTGCAGTAGTCATCTCAGTCCATACTCCTTCTCTGGGCGAAGGCATAAGCGGCCGCGAGCAGCGCCGCGAGCAGCGCCATCACGATGGAGATAGCAGACGCGGGTCCGTCACCCGACGGGCTGACGGTGCCGGTCAGCGAGTTGTAGGCCATCATCATCGGCGTGTAGGCCTTGCCCATCCACGGGTTGACGGTCGCGAGGACGGTCGGCTCCGTGAACAACTGGATAGTGCCGATGATGGACAAGAGCACCGCGAGCATCGCGGCCCGCTTGACGAGCGGGATCTTGATCCACCGCACGATCGCGAACTCACCTGCACCGTCCATCCGGGCGGCCTCGTAAAGGTCGCCGGGGATGGACAGTAGAGCGGCCAGGAAGATCAGCATGTTGTAGCCGGTGAAGGTCCAGGTGGTCATCGTCGCCATCGAGCCGAGGATTGTGCCGGGAGCAAAGAAGTCGACGGTCAGGTCGACGGGTTGGCCAACGAGGTTGGACACCACTCCGGAAAGCGCGGAGAGCCCTTCGTTGATCGGGGAGAGCACGGGACTGAAGATGTAGGTCCACACGAGCGCGGCCACGATGCCCGGGATGGCGTAGGGCAGGAAGAAGCTGAGCCGGAAGAATCCCACCCGGCGCACCACGAGGGAGTCCAGCAGGAGTGCCAGCAGGAGCGCGCCGCCGATCATCACCGGGATCTGGACGGCGCCGAAAAGGAGCACGCGACCCACGCCGAGCCAGAAGAGCTCGCTGGTCACCACGTCGGCGTAGTTCTTCAGGCCGACGAACTTGTCCACCAGCTCACCCCCGCCATACACCGAGCCGCCAGAGACCGTCTGCTGGAAGAACGACGCCTTCAGCGACACTGCGATCGGCGCGAGGAAGACGAGCGCAAAGAGGATGGCGAAGGGGGCCAAGAAGGCCCAACCGATCCGGGCGTCACGGCGGCTGCGGGTCCGGTTGGCGCGGTCCTTTCCAGCATTCTTCCCAGGCGGGACGGCGGGTAGGGATGCTGGCGGAGAACCGGTGGTCATGGCGGTCATCGCACGTCCTTCAGAATGGGGACCCACCGGTGCGGCCCCGCTCCAAGCGGGGTCCGCACCGGCCGATCATGTCGTGGAGTCACTCAGCGACCGGAAGACCCAGGTCTTTCAGGGAGCTCACGGACGCTTCCTGGGCGGCGGTGAAGATGTCCGCCACCTTGGCCTCGCCCTTGCCGGCCCGGTCAGCAACCTGCGCCATCTCCGCTCCCACGGCAGGGAACGTCGGGATGTAGGAGAAGTCCGGGTTGAGGTCCGCGGTCGCCTGCGCCAACTCGGCGAAGACATCCTGACCACCGTAGAACGCCTTGATGCCCTCTGGGGTCGTCATGGTGCCGGAGGCGGCCACCACGAGACCCTGGCTGACGAGGTCATCGATCTGGGTGTTGAACCAGTGGTTGAACTCCATCGCCTGCGCAGGGTTCTCGCAGCTCTTCATGACCGCAACGCCGGAACCGCCGTCGGGGCCAGTCATCGCCTCGCTGCCGAGCTGCGGGAGCTGGGCGACGGCCCACTGACCCGCGTTCTCGGAGTCGGCCATGTCGCCGGCCAGCAGCGGGGCTTCCCACGCCGCCCCGATGGTGCCGATGAGCTTCTGGTCTGCCAGCGCCTTCTAACTTCGCCTGGTTCGGGGACTACCTCCTCGAACCGATCACGTCGTTCCTGCAGGCGCGGCAGATCGAAGCCGCCAGCGGTGCCGTCGTCACCTTCTCCACGCTGGGCCTGCACTCGGCGACGCGCGGTGGAGCACACCACGCCCTCGCTACCGTGTTTGAGGACCCCACGCTCGTCGCACCGTCGACAACTCACCCACCTCGCTGATGGACGCTTCACACGTGTCCGGCAGCGCTAGCGCTCACCGGAGGAAGAACATGCATGCCGACCACGAGTCAACGACCGGCACCCCTACGCTCACCGTTGCGGACGGCACCTTCCGCAAGGGAGGCGAGCCGCACCAGATCCTCAGCGGCGCGCTTCACTACTTCAGAGTCCACCCCGAGCTGTGGCACGACCGCTTGCAGCGGCTGCGGGCGCTCGGGCTGAACACCGTCGAGACCTACGTGGCGTGGAACTTTCACGAGCGACGCCGCGGAGAGATTGACTTCACCGGCTGGCGTGATCTCACCCGGTTCGTTCGTGAAGCGCAGTCACTGGGTCTCGACGTGATCCTGCGGCCAGGACCCTACATCTACGCCGAGTGGGACTTCGGCGGCCTGCCCGCCTGGTTGATGGCCGAGCCAGACCTTGCCCTGCGCACGATGGACCCGCGCTTCATCACCGCTGTCGACGCTTGGTTCGACGCGATCTGTGACGTGATGCGTCCCCTCCTCGCGACGCACGGCGGGCCGGTCGTCGCGGTCCAGGTCGAGAACGAGTATGGCTCCTACGGTGATGACGCGCCCTACCTTGAGCACTGCCGGGCGGCACTGGTGGATCGCGGGATCGACGTCCTCCTCCTGACGTCCGATGGGCCGGGTCCAGACCTGCTCGCTTCCGGATCCGTCCCAGGTGTGCACGCCACCGTGAACTTCGGATCACGGGTCGACGCGGCTTTCGCCGAGCTTCGCCGTGTCCAGCCGTCCGGACCGGACATGTGCATGGAGTTTTGGAACGGCTGGTTCGACCACTGGGGCGAGCGCCACCATACCCGCGAGCCCGCGGAGGCGGCTGCGGTCCTCGAGGAGATCCTCGCGCGGGGCGCGAGCGTGAACTTCTACATGGCTCACGGAGGCACGAACTTCGGACTGTGGAACGGCTGCAACGTCGAGGACGGCCAGCTCCAGCCCACCGTGACCAGCTATGACTACGACGGCCCGGTCGGAGAAGCCGGTGAGCTCGGCGCGAAGTTCTATGCCTACCGCGAGGTCCTGACCCGCTACGCCACCGGACCGGTGCCCGAGCCGCTGGCCCTCCTGCCCAGGCTGGCGCCAGGACAGGGCGAGGTGACAGAGTGGATGTCTCTGCTCGACAGCCTCGATGCCTTCGACCCGCCCGAGTCTGCTCCGATGCCACGCTCTATGGAGCAACTCGGTCAGGACCATGGGCTGGTGCTCTACCGTGGCCATGTCCTGCTCCCGCCGCAACCTCCGGCTCTCGTCCTCGACGGACTGGCCGACCGCGCGACCGTGATGCTCGACGGCGCCGTGATCGGGATCGTGGACCGTAACCACGCACTGCAAGAGGTCGCCCTCGGTAGTGTGCCTGCGCATGGCCCCCACCCCTGCGACCTGGTGGTCATCGTCGAGAACCAGGGTCGGATCAACTTCGCCCACGCTATCGGCGAGCACAAGGGCGTCGCCGCGATCCGACTGGGACGCCGCCTCATCCACAACTGGCAGAGCTCGGCGCTGCGGCTGGACGACCCCACCCTGACCGCACGGCTCGCCTTCGGTCCGGAACCCGGGTCGGCTGGCCCAGTCTTTGCTCGGACGGTGCTCTCCGTGGACCAACCTGCGGACGGGTTCATCGCGCTTCCCGGGTGGGGCAAGGGGTTCGTCTGGCTCAACGGCTTCCTGCTCGGTCGCTACTGGGAGGTTGGTCCGCAGGTCACCCTGTATGCGCCAGCACCGTTGTGGCGTGCGGGGCTCAACGAGGTGGTCGTGCTCGAGATGGAGCACGCCGGCTCCATCGTCGAACTGCGCTCGGAGCCGGACCTCGGTGCAGGCCGGGGCGTCGAGATCGGAGTCCCGGCGGTCGCCGCAGCCGTGGTCTGACGGATCCGGATCCCCGGCCCGAGGCGCGTCGTCGCTGTTCAGGCCTTGGCGGCGGCCGCCGCCTCGATCTCCGACTCCGCCTCCTGCGCAGGTGCCACCAGGAACCGGTCGACCGCGGCGGCCACGAGCACGGTGATCAGCACGAAGCTCACCGCGCTCATCGCGATGTCGACGTACGTCGAGGATGCGACCATGAAGTCGACGTCACGAGGCCCGAGGACCCACCGCAGCAGGCGCCCGAGGCCGTTCTCGGCCTGCCGGGCCAGCACGAAGACCAGGCACAGGGTCACCATCGGGACCAGGCCCGCCCTCACCAGGGTCAGCAGGCCTTTGCCCAGGCCCGCGAAGCGGTTGCGGACCGAGTTTGCCGGGGCCACCACCCAGGCGCGAAACCAGGCCGGCAGCAGGTCCACGTGCGCCTTCTCGGCCACGCCGGCGCCCACCTGCTCCACGCGGTGTAAGCGCTGCTCGACGGCCGCAAGGTGTCGGCGGAGCCGGTCGTCCTCCAGCTCCAGGCCCGGGGGTGGCGCGGGCTCCCCGAGCTGGCGACCGTAGACGACGGCACCCACGGTGAGCCAGGCCAGCGGGATGACGACCAGCGTGTCGAAGTCGCCGAGGATGGACCACAGCCAGGACACCGCCCGGTCGGCGGCACCACCCACGGGCCCTAGCGCACTCACCACGTCAGCCCAGCCGTCGAGCAGCCACTCCACGAACACCCGGCTCTTGATCCAGTCCCATCCACCGACGAGGCTGGCCACGTTTTTGGCCGCGAAGACCAGCCAGATCGCCTCGACCCACGCCGCGAGCAGGCCGAAGACGACGTGCCGCTCCGGCAGGTCAAAACGGTCCAGCGCCCAACGCAGCACCAGCGCGATCACGACGGTGGCCGCCACCACCCAGGGGCTGAGGTCGGCGATGGTCCGCGCCGACATAGTCTCGCCGATGAGCACATTGGTCTGGTCCATCTCGTCGCTGACCACTTCGTTGAGGTAGCGCCGGGTGTCTTCGCGCAGATAGCCCTGCGCGGCATACAGCGCCAAGAACGGGATCAGCGCGGAGGCGACGATCTGCAGCCGCGCGCCCATCGAAAGGTGACCCCCCTCCACGTGCCGCAGCGACGGCATCACGTGCCGCAGCATGAGGATGAACGCGGTCAGGGTCGCCAGCGGAGCCAGTGGCACGATGAGCGCGGAGAGCAGCGGGCTGAACTTGCTCGTCACGAAGGCGCCCCACAGCGCCGCCTCCCGCCCGGCGGCGCCGAGCAGGAAGATGACCAGCAGCACCGGCCAGTGCGCCCACAGCAGGCGCAAGCCGTCGATGACGACCGCCAGAGCGCTCGCGACGGCGCGGCCGATCTCGCGCAGGACTCCCCTCACGAGCACGAGTGTATGACGTGCCCGCGCCACCGGGATCGTCTCCTCGCTTCACGCCAGGTCGGCGAGCACCTCGTCCAGCGCCTCGGCGGCCCCGTCCTCCTGGATCGTGCCGGTCACCAGGTTGGCGGCGGCGATGACTTCCGGCGGCGCCTGACCCATGGCGTAGCCGCGCGCCGCCCACGCCAGCATCTCCAGGTCGTTGCGCTGGTCCCCGACCGCGACGGTGCGGTGCGGCTCGATGCCGAGCTGACGCCGCAGCTGCTCCAGGGCAGACGCTTTGGACACCCCCTCGGGGGCCAGGTCCAGCCAGGCGCTGTAGCCGACGGCATAACTGACGCCGTGCAGCCCGATTCGCTCGATGAGCTGGGCGAACTCCTCGGAGGTCGAGCTGGGGTCGCGGAAGGTGACGCGGGTGGCCGGCCGAGCCACCAGTTCCTCGACCGGGACGATCATCTCCTCGCCCCACAGCTCCCCTGGCGGGAAGGGCGTGCTGACCTTGAAGCCGACCCCGACCTCCTCGACCGCAACGAGCACGGAGGGCAGCTCCCGGCGCACCAGCGAGACCGCCGGCGCCGGATCAAAAGTGATGACGTCCTCAAGCCGGAACCCGCCCTCGGCGTGCGGGTCGACGGAGACGGTGACCGCGCCGTTGGAGCAGACCGCAGGACGGCCGGGAGTCAGCAGCCCCAGCCGCTCCATGACCGGCAGCGTCGCGACCACGGACCGGCCGGTGGCGATGACGACCGTGACGTGGGCCAGCGCGTCGAGCCTGCGGACGGCGGCGGCCACTCGCTCGGACAGGCGCCCGTCGTGATGCAGCACGGTGCCGTCGACGTCGAGCGCGATCAGCAGCGGGAGGTCGCGGACAGGGTGCCGGAGCGCACCGGGATCCTTCTCGATCTGTGTCACACCGGCACCCTAGCGCTCAGTCCTTGAGGGCTAGCGCCTTGCGCCAGCTCAGGCTGCCAGAGGTGTGCAGCAGCGAGCGGTGGTAGAGACGTGCCCCCAGGCGGATGGTCAGCAGGCAGAATCCGAGCACCAGCAGCAGCGCCACGATCGGCTCCCACCACTCGGCCTTGCCCTCCAGGATCCGCATCGGCATCAGGATGGTCGACATGATCGGCACGAACGACGCGATGTCGCGGGCCGTGCCCTGCAGGTTGATCCCGACGATGAACGCCAGGACCAGCAGCATGGTCAGGGGCATGGTCGTGGACTGCAGGTCCTCGACGCGGGAGGCCAAGGCGCCGGCCGCCGCCCAGATGCAGGCCAGGGCAAGGAAGCCGAGGACGAAGAAGGGGATGTACCACGCGATGCCCGCCGCCAGGCCTGGCAGCGCCACGTCATACTCGGTAAAGGTCAGCCCGATCAGGCCGACCGCGACGATCAGGACCAGCTGGACGAGAGCGAGCAGGGTGTTGCCCAGGACCTTGCCGAGGAGGAGCTGGCGCACCGGGATGGCTGCCGCGAGGATCTCCACGAGCCTGGACTGCTTCTCTTCGACCACGCTGCTGGCGATCTGCATGCCGAAGAGCAACGAGGCCATGTAGAAGAGCATCGCGAACACGAAGCCGAGGATGAACGCCAAGAACCCGTCGGACCCGTCGGCCTTGGCCGTCAGGTCCCTCGCCGTCAGCGACGAGCCCTGCATGAGGGTAGGCAGGTCGGTGCCGGCAGCCTCCGCGTTGGCGGCCAGCGACTGCTCGCTCACGACCTGCCCGACCAGCATCTGCAGCTCGGGGTTGGTGGGCCCCTCGTCGACCAGCTCCCAGCCGTCCGCGGTGGCGATGAGTCCGTAGTCCACGTCGCCGTTGCGCGCAGCTGCCTCGACGGCCGCCGCGTCCCCGAGCTCGACGCTGGTGACCTTGGCCTCGGGGTCCCCGGCCTTGGCGGCCTGGTCGACGGCAGTGACGATCTGGGTGCCCGCTGACCCCTCGACGCCGAGCTGGTAGGACAACGAACCACCGCCCAAGAAGCTCTGGGCGATCAGCACACCGAGCAGGATCACCAGGCTCAGGCCAGTCCCCATCAGAAAGTTCTTGTCGCGCAGCCGCACCTGGATCTCGCGGGCGGCGACCAACGGCCACTTCGCGCTGGTCTTGCGGGGTGCTTGCGTCAGTGGCGCCGCCTCGGGGGCTCTGGCCAGGGTCTGCTGGGTCGTGCTCATGCTGCCACCTCACGGTAGATCTCGGACAGGGTCGGGCGGATCCGGCTGAACTCCCGGACGCCCCCGCGCGCGACGGCGTCCGCGAGGAGGCGCTCCGCGACGACCTCGTCGGCCGGCTCCAACAGCACACTGGGTCCGTCCAGGTCGATGACGCGCACCCCCGGCACCCCGCGCACCCATCCGGTGTCGATGGTGGCGGTGAGTCGATAGCGCAGCGGCGCATTGCCCCGCAGGTCCTCCGAGGTGCCCCGCGCGACGACCTTGCCCTGATGGAGCACGACGATCGAGTCGCAGAGCCGGTCGACGAGCTCGAGCTGGTGGGAGCTGAAGAGCACTGGCACCCCGCGTGCGGTGTGCTCCCGCAACAGCTCGCTCATCTGGTCGACGGCGGCCGGGTCGAGACCCGAGAACGGCTCGTCCAGGATGAGGGCGACCGGGTCGCCGAGCACCGAGGCGATGATCTGGGCACGCTGCTGGTTGCCCAGCGACAGCGTCTCGACCTTGCTGGTCAGGCGATCCCCCAGGCCGAACCGTCCGAGAAGTTCGGTCGCGGTCGATCGCGCCGCGGTCGCGCTCATCCCGTGCAGTTGCCCGAGGTAGACGAGCTGTCCCAGGACCGGCTGCTTGGGATAAAGTCCGCGCTCCTCCGGCATGTAACCGAACCGACTGCGGTCCTGCGCCGTCGCGGGCGCGCCCTGCCAGCGGACCTCACCGGACGTCGGCGCCAGCACCCCCATGATCATCCGCATCGTGGTCGTCTTGCCTGCCCCGTTGCCCCCGACAAAACCGACCATGTGCCCGGGGGCGACCTCAAAACTGATGCCGTCGGCGGCGAGCACGTCCCCATAACTGCGCGTCAGGTCCTTGACCTCAAGCATCGTGTCCTCCTGGTGTGTGTGCACTCAACGCTAGAGGCCGGTGCGGGCCCAACACATCGGCCCTGGGGGGGACATCCGGACTCCGTCCTGAGTCGGAGACGGGGGCCTCAGGGTCCGGGCGTCACCAGGCCGGCGTCATAGGCGGCGATGACGGCCTGGACCCGGTCACGCACGACCAGCTTGGCCAGCACATTGGACACGTGGGTCTTCACCGTCGCCTCACTCACGAACGCCTTCCGGGCGATCTCGGAGTTGGAAAGGCCCCGGGCCATCAACGAGAGCACCTCCCGCTCGCGGGCGGTGAGCTGCGGCAGCGGCAGCGGCAGCTCCCGCTCACTGCCATCCTCTGCCCCACCCCCGGCCCCCTCGCCGTCCGTCATCCGGCGGATCACCCGCATCGTCACCTCGGGCGCGAGGAGGGCATGCCCGAGCGCCACCGCACGGACAGCGGCAACGAGGTCGTCCGGGTCAGCGTTCTTGAGCAAGAAGCCGCTGGCCCCCGCCTGGAGGGCATCGAAGAGATAGTCGTCGCGGTCGAAGGTGGTCAGGATGACGACCTTGGTGAGCGGGTGCTCCGCGGTGATCCGGCGGGTGGCCTCGATCCCGTCCAGGACCGGCATCTGCACGTCCATGAGCACCAGGTCGGGCTGCAGCCGGGCGACCGCTGCGACGGCTTGCTCACCGTCACCGACCTGGCCCACGACGTGGAGGTCGTCCTCGACGGACAGGATCATCGCAAACCCCTGCAGCAGCAGCGGCTGGTCGTCGACGAGCAGGATGCTGATCGTCGGATCACTCATGCGGTGATCCTCTCATCGGCCGCAGCCGCCGTCCTGCCTCTGCCCTCCAGCGGGAACCCGACCAGGACCCGCCAGCCCGGCGTGCCCTGCCGCGGCCCGGCCTCGGCCGCCCCACCGAGGTGCTGGGCGCGTTCGCGCATCCCCTGCAGCCCGAGACCGGTGCCGGCAGTGCCCGCTCGGGCGTAGCCGTCATCGACGATCTCGACCTCCAGGCGGTCCTCGTCCTCATCGACGCGGACGACGGCCTGGGCGTGGCGAGCACTGGAGTGTCGGTGGACGTTTGCCAGCGCCTCCTGGACGATCCGGTAGGCCGACAGCTGCACCGGCGCCGGCACCCGTCCGGCCGCGCCCGGCACCGACTCGACGACGGTGACGGTGACCTCACACGTCGGGGTGCTGCAGGTCCGCGCCAGTGCAGGTAGGTCGTGCAGGGTCGGCTGGGGTGCGCGCTGCCGGGCACCCCAGGCGGCGCGGTCCGCCATACCTTCGTCTCCGCTTCTCTCGTCAAGCTCATCGCTGCGCAGGGTCCCGAGCAGGTCGCGCATCTGGCCGACCGCGTCACGGGAGGAGGACTCGACCGCGCTCAGCGCCGAGCGGGCCGCGTCGGGGTCGCGGTCCATGACTCGGCGGGCTGCCGCGGCCTGCACTCCCATCACGGAGACATGGTGAGCGACGACGTCGTGCAGCTCGCGCGCGATGCGGATCCGTTCGGCCACCACGGCCTGGTCGCGCAGCCGGGTCGCCTGACACTCGATAGTCCGCGACTGTTCGACCGTCTGGGCGGTGTGGCGGGCACCGTTCCAGGCGACTTGGCCCAGGATGATCGAGCCGCCGAAGAAGAGCACATTGTTGAGCAGCAGGAAGAGTCCGAACGCGACCGGGACGCCAAACAGACCGATCTGCTCGGGCACCTCCTCGGCAAACTGCAGACTCATCTGGTGCAGGCCGCTGCCGAAGGCGAACGCCCACGCCAACCAGCCGATCATGAGCGCGAGCACCAGGCCGACGGCAGCGACGACCGCGCGGCGGTCACGGCCCCACGCGACGCCGGAGAAGATGAGGAAGAAGTAGAGCATCTGCATCGGCAGGGTGCTCATCGTCATCGGCAGCAGCAACCCCAGGGCCAGCAGATGGGCGCCGGTGAGCACAGTGACGAGGATCGGGCGCGTCCGGCGGAAGGGCACCAGCGCCACGAGGGTGACCATGCCGACGTACTGCCACCCGGTGCCGTAGGTCTCCTCCGCGAAAGCTCCTAGGCTGCGCATCGTCTCGGCACCCAGCGCTAGGACGAGCAGCGCGAGGACCGTCAGCCGGACATCGGGGTGCCGCTCCGCACGGGTGGGCACGGGCCGCTCCCAGTCGACGTCAGCGCCGAACCATCGGTCGACCCTGCTCAGCACCGCTGCCACCGCGTTCTCCCACTCATCCCTCCAGGGTAGGCAGCAGCGCCGCCGCGCGCCTCAGCCGCAGGTCGTAGACCCAACGGGTGACAGGTCGTCACGACCGCCCATCCTGCTCC
>NZ_JAUNVI010000010.1:22207-54114 GCF_030537745.1 Ornithinimicrobium sp.
GTCCGGTCCCGCAGCCCTCAGACCCCGACGGGCCGCAGATACTCCTGCCCGGCCAGGAATGGCCGCAGCGCCTCCGGCACGTAGATCGAGCCGTCCTCCTGCTGGTGGTTCTCCAGCAGCGCGATGATCGGGCGGGTGCTCGTCAAGGCCGTGCCGTTGAGGGTGGCGACGGCCCGGGTGCCGCTGCTGGCGGGGTCGCGCTCGCGGATGTTCAGCCGGCGCGCCTGGAAGGTCGTGCAGTTTGAGGTCGAGGTCAGCTCGCGGTAGGCCTCCTGCGTCGGGATCCACGCCTCGCAGTCGAACTTGCGCGCAGCCGGGCCACCCAGGTCGCCAGCGGCGACGTCGATGATCCGGTAGGGCAACTCGAGCGCGTCCAGGATGCGCCGCTCAATGCGGAGCAGGTTGGCGTGCTCCTCGAGCGCGTCCTCGACCCGGGCGTAGACGAACATCTCGGTCTTGGTGAACTGATGGACCCGGAAGATCCCGCGGGTGTCCTTGCCGTAGGAGCCCGCCTCCCGGCGGTAGCACGTGGACGTCGCGGCGTAGCGCAACGGTCCTGCGGACAGGTCGATGATCTCATCGGCATGCAGGCCGGCCAGGGCAACCTCGGAGGTGCCGGTCAGGTAGAGGTCGTCGGCCTCGAGCCGGTAGACCTCATCGGCGTGCGCATCCAGGAAACCCGCGCCAGCCATCGTCTCGGGCCGCACCAGCGTCGGAGTGATGACGGGGACGAAGCCTTCGTCCTGGGTGATCTGCTGGGACAGCGCCATCAAGGCCATCTCCAGCTGGGCGCCGACCCCCAGGAGGTAGTAGAACCGCGCCCCGGACACCTTGGCCCCGCGCACGGTATCGATGGCGCCCAGCAGCTCGCCCAGCTCCAAGTGGTCGCGCGGCGCGAAGCCCTCCGCGGCGAAGTCCCGCGGCACACCGACCTCTTCGAGCACGACGAAGTCGTCCTCCCCGCCGACCGGCACCCCCTCGATCACGATGTTGGCGAGCCCGCGCATCGCGGCGTCGCGCTCCTGCGCGGCGCCGTCCGCCTCCGCCTCGAGCGTCTTGACCCTGGTCGACAGACCCTTGACCTCGGCGAGCAGCGCCTGCTTCTCCTCACCCTTGGCCGCGGCGACCCGCTTGCCGAACGCCTTCTGCTCAGCCCGAGCCGACTCGAAGCCGGACAGCGCAGCGCGGTGCCGCTCGTCCACGGACAGCACCATGTCGACCAGACCGGGGTCCTCACCCCGCGCCAGCTGACTGGCGCGCACACGGTCTGGATCAGCTCGAAGCTCACGGAGGTCGATCATGGATCCCAGGGTACTGGCGCTGGAGAACCCGCTCGTGACGGCTACGGTTCGGGTATGGAGAGCAAGCCAGCAGGTCAGGGGGGCTCGGGCACCCCTCGGGCCGCGATCATCGTCAACCCCACCAAGTTCGAGGACGTCGGACGGGTCCGGGCGCAGGTCCAGGCCGTCTGTGACGAGCATGGCTGGGCCGACCCGCTGTGGCTGGAGACCACCGCGGAGGACACCGGGACCGGACAGTCACGAGAGGCGATCGAGGCCGGTGTCGACCTGGTCTGCCCCCTCGGTGGTGACGGGACGGTGCGCACCGTCGGCAGCGCCCTGGTCGGCACCGACATGCCACTCGGTCTGCTGCCGGGCGGGACCGGCAACTTGCTGGCCCGCAATCTCCACCTGCCTATCGACTCATTAGAACGTGCCCTCACGGTCGCGCTGACAGGTCAAGACCACCGGATCGACACCTGCATGCTCGACCTGGTCCGGCCCACCTCCGCGCAGCTGGCGGAACGCCTGACCGACGAGAACGACCCGGCACGCAACGTCGACTTCGGCGATGCGGTCGACGACCGCTCCTGCGAGAAGGTGCGGGAGGAGCACCGCTTCCTGGTCATGGCCGGACTCGGTTTCGACGCGGAAGTGATGGCCGCAGCGCCCGAGCAGCTCAAGGCGAAGGTGGGGTGGCTGGCCTACCTGGTGACCGGGCTGCAGCATCTGAAGGGCCCGCAGTTCACGGTCGCCCTCAAGATCGACGGGGGCCAACCGCGGCGCCGCCGCGTGCGCAGCGTCGTGGTCGGCAACGTCGGCAAGCTCCAGGGCGGGATGGAGCTGCTGCCCGACGCCGTCGTGGACGACGGCACCATCGACGCGGTGCTGCTGTCCCCGGAGGGGATGGTCGGCTGGGCCGCGATGGTCGGCCAGCTGGTCACGCGTCGGCGCGTCGGCCACTCCCGCGTCGACCACTTCCAGGGGCAGGAGATCCGGGTCGTCTCCGACAAGCCGGTCGAGGTGGAGCTGGACGGCGACCCGATGGGGTCGGCGATCGCGATCCGCGTGATAGTCCAGCCCGGCAGCCTCGTGGTCCGGATGCCGCGGGACCGCCGCCCGGCATAGCCCGTCCTCAGACGGCGGCGGGCAGGCTCACTCCACCGACCCGGTCCGCGCAGCATCGAGCGCCGCGCGTTCCTCCGGGGTGAGCACCACCTCAGCGTCGCCACCGACGATTCCCTTGGCGTAGGTCCGACTCTCCCCCCTCGCGTGGATCGAGCTGATCACCAGGCCGTCCCCGTCGTCGTCGACGATCGCGGCGCTGAAGGACATCCGACCACCCATGTCTCCGAACGCGTCGAAGCGGACCACCGCCACGTGCCGCAGCGCCTGCGACAGGTCACCGCGCACCTGGGCCAGCGCCAGCTCCATCGCCTCCAGGCGCTCCGCCTCGGGGGTCGTGGGCGCGCCCGCTTCGACCAGGCGCGTCAAAGTCCGGTCGACCACCCTCAGCCGCTGCCACGCCAGCGCCGCCACCAGCGCGGCCACCACGGCGAGGCCACTGGCGATCCAGCCGAGCAGGGACGGGTCGAGAGGCACGTCCTTCAGCGTAGGCGGTGCGAGCCTCCCCTCCTGGCCGGACGCGCCCCAGGCCAGCGATCACCCTGGCGTGACACGATGCTGATGCTCGGCACCGAAGGTCGGCCGAGGCGCGCTGGGATGAGGTGAGGTATGCGGTCAGGACACCGGCTCGCGGTGGCTCTGGTGGCAGCCGTCCTGATCTGCTGGCTCCTCGCCCTGGTGACCGGTGGCCGCGAAGAGGCCTCCATGGCCGGCGATACCCCCGCGGCTGCGGTCATCGCTGCCACCGGCGATGCCCCGGTCGTGTTCGTCGGCGTGCCCGGCCTGACCTGGGATCTCATCACCCCTGGCACCACCCCGGCGCTCGACCGGCTCGCCACTGACGCAGCGACCGCTGCACTCGTGCTCCGCGGGACCCATGAGGTCACCTGCGCACCCGACGCCTGGCTCACGCTCGGCGCGGGTCAGCGCGCGGGCACCGACCTGCCCGGCTGCGGTGACGCACCGGCGACCGGCTCGCCCTCCGTGACCTCTCGCAGCGGCCTCGTGCGCGACGGCATGATCGACCCCCAGGCCTGGCAGGCTTGGCAGGCGGCCGCGCAGCGTCGCGCGCTGGGGACGCAGCTCGGCGCACTGGTCGGCCCGCGGGGGTGCGCAGCGGCCTACGGACCCGCGGCAGCCATCGCGGCGGCCGACGTCAACGGGAAGGTAGACAACTATCACCCCGCCGGCCTCTCCGACGAGGCCCTGAGGCTGGACCCCGCCTGCCGCCTCCACCTCATCTCGGCCCCTGCAGTCGGTGCAATGGACGGCACGGCGGCGCTCCGGCAGGTCGATCGCGGGATCGCCGACCTGGCCCGGTCGCTGCCCGAAGGTTCGCGACTGATCGTCGCCGGCATGGGCCACCTGGGCGATGAGCCAGACGCCGAAGTCCTCATCGTCGGCCCCGCAGATTGGGGTCCCACGACCGGGCCGGTCCCCCTCACCCTCACTTCCGGCTCCACCCGGCAGGCGGGGCTGGTGCAGCTGACCGACCTGACAGTGGCGTTGCGCCAAGCGGCCAGTCTCGACTGGGACGACGACGCGTTCGCCGGTGGCCCGCTCCTGCTGCTGGACCGCCCCGACCACGTCGACTGGGCGCGAAGCCTGGCGGACGCGGTCAGCCTGGCCAAGACGCTGCCAGCCACTACGTTGGGCGTCATTGGCATCCTGCTGCTGCCGCTGCTGGGCGCTGGCCTGCTGATGCGGTGGCGGCGCGTCGTGGCCGGGGCGGCGACCGTCGCGATGACCATCCCGGTAGCGACCTTCCTGGTGGGCCTCATGCCGTGGTGGCAGAGCAGACACCCTGGGGTGGTGCTGACAGTCGGGGTGGTCCTGATCGGCGCTGGCATCGCGACGCTGGCATGGGCCGGGCCCTGGCGACGCCACCCGCTCGGTCCAGCCGCCATCGTGGCGACTCTGACGCTGATCGTGATCGGCGCGGACCTGTTTCACTCCTCACGCCTAGGACTGGTCTCCATCCTCGGCTTGCAACCGGTGACCGCCGGCCGCTTCTACGGGCAGGGCAACGTCGGCTTCGGGATCATGCTCGGCGCGCTGATCGTCCTGCTCGCTGCGGTGCTGACGTGGATGACACCGCGGATCCAGGGCACGGGGCACCGCTCCGGCGCGGCCGCCCTGACCGTCGCCACCCTGGGCCTGGCCACCCTCCTGGTCAACGCCTCGCCCCAGGCGGGGGCAGACTTCGGAGGGGTTCCGGCTCTCGTGCTCGTGACGGGTCTGCTCACGCTGTCCGCGCTCGCGGTGCGGTGGTCCTTCGGCACGTTGGCGGTCCTTGGCGCGGCAGGGTTCGTGGTCGCAGGCGTCGTCATGGTGGCGGACTGGATGCGCGGAGCCGGGCAGCGGACCCACCTGGGCGACTTCGTGCAGAGCGCGATCGAGGGCGATGCGGGCGCCATCGTGGCCCGCAAACTGCAGCAGAGCCTGGGCATTCTGATCAGTTATCCGTTGTCCTGGCTCGCTGTCCTCGCGCTGGTCTTGGTCACCGTGGTCGTGCTGACGCGTCAGCCCGGCTGGACCGCCTGCCTATGGCGCCATCCGGGCGTGCGTCCCGCCGCGCTGGCCGGGGTGCTCGCGATGGTGCTGACCTGGGGCCTCAACGACTCCGGCATCGCGGCGATCGCCCTGACCCTGACGCTGCTGATCGGTGCGGCGCTCACCGTCATCGGGCGCGAGCTGGTGCCCAGGGCCGACATCCCTGCCTCGAGCCCGCAGCCCGCAACCCCCTAGCGCTCGCGCCAGCCGGCGCCCAGGCGACGCTTGAGTCGGTCCACGGCCGGGGCACCGCGCTGCTTGGCCTGCTCGACCAGGGGGCCGCTGCGCTCCCGCGCCTTCGCCACCAACGGTGCCGCCCCGGCCCGGGTGCGAGCACTCAGGTCACGCGCCGTGCCCAGGACCTTCTCCTGCGCCCCCGACCGGTCCGCCAGGGCACGAGCGACATCAGCCAGCTGGCGTGCCCGGTGCACCTGCGAGGCAAGGTCGCGCCCGGTGACGCGGTGCTGGAGGAGGCAGGGCACCTCCATGACCCGGCCACCAGCCCTCATCACGTCGATCGTCAACCCCACCTCAACGCCCCATCCCTGGGCAAACGGCTGGGCCTGGTCCAGTGCCTCGCGGGTCAGGCACCGCTGACCGGACAACGGTTGGGTCGGGGTCCAGCCGGTCAACCGGGAGATGCCCTCACGCGCCGTCTTCACCACGATCCCCAGCCCGCCGGCACGTCCGTGCTGCGGCGGCAGGACCGCGATCGTCATGTCGGCCTCACCGGCCAAGACCGGGGCCGCGAGGACGCCGAGGTTGCCCGCGGAGCTCTGCAGGTCGGCGTCGGCGAACAGCACCGGCGCGCCCGGGGCCAGCTGTGCCGCGCGGGTGGCGCCGGTCGCCATCGCGGCGGCCTTGCCCAGGTTGCGTCGGTGACGGACGACGTCGACTCCGCTGACCCACTCGGCCACGGCCGCCGTCTGGTCGGTGGAGCCGTCGTCGACGACGATGATGTGCCCGATCTCGGCGACCCGCTGGAGGGCGGCGACGGTCGCCCCGATGCGCTCCTCCTCGTCCTTGGCCGGCACGACCGCGACGACGGTGCTCCTCGCCTCTGCCCCTGTCACCTCGGGCCCTAACGCAGCGTCAGTTGACGCGAGACGAGACCGTCGCGAGCGCGCCGCTCGTCGGGGGTGAGGGGATCCTCCTTGGCCAACGCCTCGTCATACCTGGCCTGGAGCGCAGCCAGCCCGTCGGCAAAGGTGGACGCCTCCGCCGCCTGGTCGACCTCGAGGACCGGCACCAGCAGCCCGTTGGCGCGGAAAGCGCCGAGCAGCTCGCTGCCCTCACCGAGTGTGTGCTCGCCCGCCGCCTGCAACCGCGCCATCGCGCGGGTCGCGTCGTCCTCGTCCTCGCCCAGCAGCCAGCGGATGTAGGAGCGCCCGCCCATGTGGCACCAGTACGCAGAGGGCACCGTCTCAATGCGCTGCATCGGCACGGCGGCGTCATTCATCGCCTCCAGCGCCTCGCGCTGCTCTGAGGTCGCGTCCTCGCCGAGCCAGAAGCCGAAGTCCTGGTGCACCTCGACGTCCAGCTGCTGATCCTCGCGGAGCAGGTCCTGAAGTCGCGGCGTGTCGGCGGTCGCCGGGCGGACGGAGTTGACGGAGGCACCAGGTCCGGCGACCAACGCTGCCAGGATCGCCTGCGCGATGTCTCGTGAGGCGTCGCCGCTGCTCGTGCGCGACTGGAGCGCCACCAGCACTTCGCCGGTGTCGCGGTGCAGTGCCGGGATCGCTCCCGGCAGCACGGTGGCGAGCGTGATCTCGTGCTCCCCGGCGGGCACCGCGTCGCCGTCCAGCTCGGTCCCCTCCGGGATCACCACGGTGATCGTCGCGGAGGCAGCCGGGAGGATCTCGCGCATCGCGACCCAGTCGGTCTCCTTCGACAACCCCTCGAAAGGACGCGCGACGAAGGGAGCGCGACGCGCCTTCGCCTGCGCGGAGCTGTTGTTGGCGTGCTTCTTGCGTGCGGCCTTACCCATGCGGGGGAGTCTACGTGCGCGGCTACAGTGACCAGCCATGAGCAAGAGCGAGTTGTCCTGGGCGCCCGCCGCCGGTCATGACGTCGAGGTGCTGTATGCCGTGGACGGTCCCCTGGGAAGGATCCGGCTCAACCGGCCACGCGCCATCAATGCGCTGGACCGGGCCAGCATCGACTCCCTGTCTGCGCAGCTGCACACCTGGGCCGACGACGACGCGATCGCCGCCGTAGTGATCGATGGCGCGGGCGACCGCGGCCTGTGCGCCGGAGGGGACGTCCGCGCGCTGCGCGAGGCGGTGCAGGCGGGCAACTACGAGGAGGCCCTCGCCTACTGGTCGGCGGAGTATGCCGTCAACGCCCTGATCGCGTCCTACCCCACACCGTTCGTCGCCTGGATGGACGGCTTCGTGCTCGGTGGCGGGGTCGGCGTGTCCGCGCACGGCTCGCACCGTTTCGTCACCGAACGCACCCAGCTGGCCATGCCGGAGACGATCATCGGCTTTTTCCCCGACGTGGGGGCGATGTGGTTCCTCGCGAACGCTCCCGGCGAGACCGGCACGCATGTGGCGCTGACCGGCGTGCCCGTCAGCGGGACGGACGCGCTCGATCTCGGGATGGCCGACGCCCTGGTCGCGGCGGAGGCCAAGGAGGACGTGCTCGCTGCCCTGCGCGATGACCCGACCTTGGACCCAGCCAACCTCGACCAACGCGATCAGCTGCCAGCCGAGCACTGGCTGCTCGAGAACCGCGAGTGGATCGACCGGTGCTATGCCGGGGACGACGCCGGGCTCATCCTGCAACGCTTGCGGGCCAGCGGGCAGCCGCAGGCACGAGCGGCCGCCGAGCACATCGAGGCCCGCTCGCCGCACTCGGTCGCGGTCACGCTCGCGGCTCTGCGGCGGGCTGCGTCGATGGACGTCCAGGAAGTGCTGGACCAGGACCTCGCGCTGGCTCCGGCCTTTGCGCGGCATCCGGACTTCGTCGAAGGAGTCCGGGCCCAGCTGGTCGACAAGGATCGGCAGCCACGATGGGCCGCCCAGTCCGTGGAGCAGGTCAGCCGCGCGGAGGTCCTGGCTGCGTTCGGGCAGGGCTGAGATCCCGAGTCAGCCCCGGTCCGGATCAGCCCCGCGCGGCCAACGCCCGCCGCGCCTCCTCGATCTCCTCCCACGGGACCAAGGTGGTGCCGCGCTCCATGGTCGCCTCGGGCCCTTTGCCCGCGAGCAGGACGGTGTCCTCCGGTCCGGCGACGCGCACGGCATACCTGATCGCGTCCGTGCGGTCCCCGATCGAGACGAAGTTGTCGCGAGGCGGGCTCGCCTCCCTGGGCCCTCGCTCCATCTCGTCCAGGATCTCCTGCAACGGCGTGGTCCGGTGGTCCTCCTCGGTGAAGACGGCGTGGTCAGCCAGCCGGGTCGCGACCTCGCCGAGCGGTGCACGCTTGGACGGGTCGCGCGGACCGCCGGCCGAGCCCACCACGACCCAGAGCTCGCCCTGCGTCGTGACGCGCACCGTGGCGAGCGCCTTCTCCAGGCTGGGCGCAGTGTGCGCGAAGTCGATGATGACCCGAGGTTGCCCCTCCTCCCGCTCGAGCATCTCCATCCGACCCGCGACCCCCTCAAAGGTCGCCAGCCCGGCGATCAGCTCGGCCAGGCCGACTCCCGTCGCGGCGACCCCCGCCATCGCGGCGAGCGCATTAGCCACGTTGAAACGGCCGATCATCGACAGTTGGGCAGTCGCCTCGCCCAGCGGGCTACGCACGGTGAAAGTCAGGCCCTCGGCGCCCTCCTGGATCGCCGTCGCGGTCCAGTCGGCATCCTTGCCGTCTACGGAGTAGGACGTGCAGGTCCTCCCACCCTCGGTCGCGATCGGCACCAGCCGCTCGAACCACGGGGTGTCGTCGGCGTTGAGGACGCTGTGGTTGGCGCGCTGAACCAGTTTGGACTTGTCCGCGAAGTAGCGCTCCATGGTGCCGTGGAAGTCCAGGTGCTCCCCGGTCAGGTTGGTCCAGATCCCCACGTCAAAGCTGACGCCGCGGACCCGATCGAGCGCGAGTGCGTGGCTGGAGCTCTCGACCACGGCGGCGGTCGCACCGGCACCGACCATGTCCCGCAGGATCTGCTGCACCTGGGGCGCCTCTGGGGTGGTGAAGTGCGTGGGCGGCTGACGGAGGACCCCGTCCGGGAGCTCGTAGCCGATCGTGGAGAGCAGCCCGGTCGAGCGGCCCGCAGAGCGCAACAGGTGCAACGCCAAGCACGACGTCGTCGTCTTGCCGTCGGTCCCGGTGACCCCCAGCACGGTGATCGCGTCGCTGGGGTGGCCGCTGATCGCGGCGGCGGCGTCGGCGAGGGCAGCGCGGGCGTCGGCCACCCGCAAGTAGGGGATGGTGCACCGGGCGGTGGGGGGCAGACCCTCGCCGATCACGGCGACCGCGCCCCGCACGATGGCGTCGGCGACGAACTGGTGACCGTCGAACCTCGCCCCTCGGACCGCGACGAACGCCTCCCCCGGCCGGATCCAGTCGGACTGGTGGCTGACCCCGGTGACGAGCACCCCTTGAGGGTGCGTGACCGTGTCCGCGAGCTCGGCACCGAGAGCGACGGACAGTTCTGCGAGGTCCATGTGGACAGCCTAGCCACCGTCGAGCACCCACACCCGTGGGCCGCCTCTTGCCGGCCCACCACCCCCGAGCTCAGCTGCGGTCGCTGACCAGCCAGACGGGTTGGTATGTCGACAAGTGGATCGATCCGTCCCGCTCCAGGTTGGGCGGATAGCCGTTCAGCGCGTCGACGCACTGGTCCACGTTGATTCGACCGACCTCACGCACCCACCAGGCGGGCACCTGCTGCGGCGTCTCGGTGATGTTGTAGAGCTCGAGCAGGGGTCCGACCGGGTGCCTCCTGAGCACGGCGAAGATCCCCGGTTCAGGAGACGCCACGACCTGTGCCGGCACGCTGGCATGCAGGTGGGGCAGGCTGGCGCGCACCCTGGCCAGCTGGCGCAGCCCGGTGTAGACCCGCCCGATCGCCGAGGCTGGATCCTCCCTCGCCTCTAGGACGCACGCCCAGTCAAGCCGCGGACGGTGCACCCAGCGGTTGTCCTGCGCATGGGCGGGATCCTTGGCCCACGCAGCGTCGTTGAGCGTGGCCACCTCGTCGCCGGACCAGAGCACTGGGATCCCGCCCCAGCCGTAGACGATGGCGTAGCCGAGCAGGATGCGTGCGACGGCGTCGTCGACCGCACTGGTCGCCTCCTCAAAGCCCTCGATGGTGGTGACCTCCTGCGCAACGGCCAGCGCGGACCCCAGACCGGCCAGGCTGGCCGCGCTGCCAGAGATCCGCTGGTCACCGGTCGCCGGGTTGTGCTGGAAGGCCAGCCCCTCCGACGTCGAGCCGGCGAACGCTCCCATGTAGAACTCGGAGAGAAATGAGCGGTGCCGCCAGCCCTCGAGCATCACCGCGGACGCGTCCGCATCGTCGATCGCCCAGCCGATGTCGTCGTGGCACCTCAGGTAGGTGATCCACGCGGTGGTGGACGGGTTCGCCGGGAAGCGGCCAAGCGCGTGCGTGGCCAGCCGTGAGTCCCGGGACGCGAGCATCGACCAGATCTGGACCATGAGGCTGTTGTGGTAGGCGAGGTCGGACACGCGCCCGTAGTGGCGCCCTTGTCCGAGGTAGTGCACGAGCTCGGTGGGACCGACGATCGCCTCCGCCTTAAAGATCAGAGCCGGGGCCGTGATCCGGGCGAGGGCGCGCAGCGCCTGGGTGAGCTGATGCACCTCTGGCTCGTTCTGCGATGCGGTGCCCCTGCGCTTCCACAGGAAGGCGATCGCGTCCAGGCGGAGCACCTCCACGCCCTGGTTCGCGAGGAAGAGGACCACGTCGGCCAGCTCGCAAAAGACGTCCGGGTTGTCCCACGCGAGATCCCACTGATAGCTGTTGAAGGTCGTCCAGACCCAACCCGCCAGTTCCTCGTCCCAGGTGAAGCTGCCGGGCGCGAAGTCGGGGAAGACCTCCGGCAGGGTGCGTTCGTACTCGTCGGGGAGGGTCCGGTCGGGGTAGACGTGGAAGTAGCGTCGGTAACGCTGGTCACCGGCCCGCGCGGCGCTGGCCCACGCGTGCTCCCGGGCCACGTGGTTGAGGACGAGGTCCAGGCACAGGCTGATCCCGTCGGCCCGCAAGGTGCTGGCCAGCGTCTTGAGATCGTCCATCGTCCCCAGGTCCGCGCGCACCTGCCGGTAGTCCGCCACGGCATACCCACCGTCGTTGGGCTCGGGCCGTGGCTGCAGCAGCGGCATCAGGTGCAGGTAGCCGACCCCCAGGTCCTTCAAGTGCCCCACCCGCTCGGCCACGCCGGCCAACCCCGTCCCCTCGGGCGCCAGTCGCTCGGCATACGCGGCGTAGCCGACCATCTCCGGTCGTTGGAACCAGTCAGGCTCCAGCGAGCGCTTCTCGTCTAGCAGGTGCAGGTCGTCCTGACGTTGCAGGTAGGCGGCCGCGGCTAGCTCGAGCGCTCGTCCAGCGGTCTCGACGGGGTCGTTATAGGGGGCGAGGCCGGTGACCAGGTCGCCCCACCAGCGCTCCACGCGCAGCGCGAAAGTCATCTTTCGGTGCTCCGGTGCGTCAACGAGCGTCTTTTCCAGACTGGCCACGAGCGTGGCCGGCAGGTCGTCCGGCCACGGAAGAACTCGCGGGGAAGGGGACGGGGTGGGCACTCTCATATCCCACCACATCACTATGGGCCCCTTCACCAGCGCTGCCCGCGGCCGGAGGTCCGGTCGCGGGCAGCGCACGGTGGTCTCTCAGCCCTTGACGGCGCCAGAGGTCATGCCGCGGACCAAGAAGTTCTGGAGCACGAAGAACACGACCATGGGCAGGACGATCGAGATGAACGCTCCCGCGGTCAGCAGCTCGGCACCTTGGCCCTGCGTCCCCAGCAGTTGCTGGAGCTTGACGATCACCGTGGTGTTGGAGTCGGACAGGAACAACTTGGCGATGAGCAGGTCGTTCCACACCCACAGGAACTGCAGGGTGGCGAAGGCCGCCATCGCCGGCATCGCCATGGGGGCGATCAGCTTCCAGAAGATCTGGAAGTTGGAGCAGCCGTCGATCCGTGCTGACTCAACCACGCTGAAGGGCAACGAAGCCATGTAGTTGCGCAGCACGTAGATGCACAACGGCATACCAAAACCGGTATGCAGCAGCCAGACCGCCAGATAGGTGCCGGAGATGCCGAGGCCACGCGGGCCGAGCAGGTCCAGCAGCGGCGCCAGCGCCGACTGCAGCGGGACCACCATCACCGCGACGATGATGATGAAGAGGAAGTCCTTGCCCCTGAAGTCCATGAACGTGAAGGCGTAGGCCGCGAACGCGGCGAACATCACCGGGATGATCGTGGCGGGGACCGCCACCAGGATCCCGTTGAGGAAGGCGTTGCCCAGGTCCGCCTGGTCGATGACCCGTGCATAGTTGTCGACCGTCCAGCCACCCTTCCAGATGGCCTCCCACCACCCGGAAGTGGCGGCAGCGTCGCGCGTGCGCAGGCTGGTGACGAGCAGGCCCACGGTGGGCAGCGTCCACAGGAGGGCCAGCAGCAGCATGACCACCATCGAGAACGGGCTGCGCGCCCTCCCGTCCTTCAGCCGCCCTGCCCCCTGCCGCTTGGCGACTGCCGGGGGGGCGGGGGTCGCCGTCGTTGCGCTCATCGCATGGCCTCCTGCTCGCGGAATTGTTTGACCTGATAGATCAGGATCGGGATGACGGCGATCAGCAGCACGACCACGAGCGCGCTGGCGACGCCAGCCTGGCCGCGGGCAAACAGCTTGTTGAAGAACATGTTTGCGATGACGTCGGTATTGTCCCGGCCGTTGGTGAGCACATAGATGATGTCGAAGACCTTCATCACCAGGATCAGGACCGTGATGAACACCGTGATGATCGTGGCCTTGATCTGCGGGATAACGACCTTCCAGAAGATCTGCCACTCGCTCGCACCGTCGATGCGGGCGGCCTCGATCGTGTCCTCCGGCACACCCTTGATCGCCGAGCTGAGCAGGACCATCGCGAAGCCGGTCTGCAACCAGACCAGGATGACCATGAGCAGCAGGCTGTTGAGCCGGGCGGTGTCGATCGCGAGCCAGTTCTGCGGCGCTCCGCCGAACATGGTGTAGATGGCGTTCAACGCCCCCGTCTGCGGCCGTCCGGGGGCTTGGTAGGCGTAGACGGTCGTGAGCCAGATCGCCGAGGCGGCCACGAAGCTGATCGCCATCGGCAGGAAGATGAAGCTCTTGGCCCACTTCTCGCTGCTGGCCGAGAGCTTGTCCGCCAGCACCGCCACGACGACCCCGATTGCCACCGAGACCGCCGGGACGATCGCGATCCACAGCACGTTGTTGAGGAGCGCGGACCAGAACGCCGCGTCGGCAAACAGGTCACGGTAGTTTTGCAGGCCGACATAAGCGGTGCTGCTGGCGTTGGCGAAGCTGTAGTGGATCGTCTGGATCGTCGGGTAGAGCAGCATCAGCCCGATGAGCGAGAACCCGGGCAGGAGGAAGGCGTAGGGGACCAGGCCGTGCTCCAGCCTGCGGGGCAGCGCCTCGACGGCGAGGTTGATGAACCAGAACAGGAGCGCCGCACCGCCGATGCCGGCGACCAACCCCAGCAGGCCCATGAGGATCTTGCTGTCAAAGAACCAGCCAGGGTAGTAGGCGAAGGCGAGGAACAGGTTGCCCAGCGCCCAGACCGTCAGGGCGGCGCCCAGCACACCGACGAGCAGCTGAACCGGCTGGAGGCCGGAGGTGTCCGGCACCGCCGCCACAGGGTTGTCGTCGACGACCCGGGCATCATCCTGGGGGACGTCCTGCCCCACGGGCGGGGTCGAGTAGGAAGAGGTCATCTCAGTTCGACCCTGTCTGCGACGCCGAGTCATCCTCCGCGCTCTTGGGCCAGCTCGCCTCGATGGCGTCGGCGGCCTCCTGCGCACTCTTGGAGCCGGTCTGGTATTCGACCATGGCCTTCCAGAACGTGTCCGAGCCGACCTCCTTCGGCATCAGATCAGAGGCGTCGTAGCGGAAGACGTCTGCGGTCGTGGCCATCTCGGCAATCTGCCGGGTCGTCTCGTCCGGATACTGGCTGGCATCGAACGTCTTGTGCGGGCTGAGCCAGCCACCGGCCTGCGCCCAGGCTCCGCCGAACTTGTCGGAGCTCAGGAACTTCATGAACTCGATCGTGTCGGCGTCATAGCTGAACGCCGCCGCGAGGTCGCCACCGCCGAGGATCGGCTGGCCCTTGAAGCCGTCCACGGCCGGCGGGAAGACGAAGATGCCAATGTCGTCGTCCAGGTTTGCCTGGACGTCCTCGGGGAAGAAGCCGGTGGCGAAGTTGCCCTGACGCATCAGGTAGCAGCCCGGCGGGTCCTCGAAGGCCGGGACCATCGCGTCGGAGAACGGCGTGGTGATGATGCCGGTGGCGCCGCCCAAGACGTTGCCCGGCTTGTTGGCCAGATCGCCGTAGGCCTCGATCGCGGCGACCACGCGCTCGTCGTTGAACGGAATCCGGTGGTCCACCCAGTCGTCGTAGACGTCCGGGCCCCACAGTCGGAGCATGTACTCCTCGACCCAGTCGGTGCCGACCCAGCCGGTTGCCTGGTCCGAGCCCCAGCCGATGCACCAGGGCGGCGCGTCGGTGTCTTTGCGGATCTGGTCGGCCACCTCGGACAGCTCCCCCAGGTCCGCGGGCTCGGTGTTCCACCCACCCTCGTCGTAGGCCTTCTTCGGGTACCAGACGATGGACTTGACCGCCATCCGCATGGGGGTGGCGTAGACGCGTCCCTCGAAGCGAGCCGCGTCGAGGAAGCCCGGCACGAGAGTGGAGTTGAGCGTGTCGTAGTCGAGGTATCGGTCAATGGGGATGACCTTGCCCATGCCAACCATCTGCTCCACCCCGCCTGGCTGGGGAAATAGCCCGATGTCGGGGGCGTCACCGGAGTTGACCTTGAGCAGGATGGTGGTGGTGAAGTCCTGGTCGGGGACGTACTGCACGTCGATGCCGCTGCTGTCCTCAAACTCCTTGAGCGACTCCAGGAAGGCCGCCTCCTCCTGGCCGCCGAAGGCGCCCAGGACGGTCACGACGCCGTCACCCTCCTCAGGCTCGGCGTCTGCGGCCAGGCCCCCGCCGCGACCGGCGTCGGGGTTTTGCAGACACCCGGTCAGAGCGAGGGCGGCCGCGACCGCCACCGTCGGCGCCAGGACCCGGCGCCACGCTGAGTTAGCCATCGATGGCTCCCTTCTCAGTTGTGTCGGCGCCGCGACCAGTGCAGGACCGCGCATCCATCCGACAGCGTCTTCGTCTGGCACCCTACCCACAGTTGTGCCGTACATCACGCACCGTTTGGTCACGCTTTGGTCAAGGCGACGGGCAAGTCAGGAGCGTTGGCGAAGGTAGGCGAGGTCGCGCCGCACTTGGGCGCCCAGGTGCTCCAGGCCGACAGGGTCACCGTCGTAGGCCCAGTTCAGCACCCGCGCCAGGTCACCCGCTCGGGTGCACCTGGTGCACAGGAGCACCCTGCTCGGACGGCGATGTCGGTGCACGACGTGCCCCGCTGCACAGCGGCCCTGCCACCGTCCCGGCACCACCGGCTCCGCCCCGCCGGAGTAGCAGCGCCGGCCTGTCGCGCCCAGCGCCAGGGCCTGGGCTCGCCATACCTGATCGTGGCCGTGCCGGGGGCCGACGAGCGCGTGCGCGATCTCGTGGAGCACCGTCTCACGCACCTCTTCCTCGCCGTGCGCACCGGTCAACGCCCGGCTCAGCGTGATCCGATGATCGCCGAAGTGGCAGGCTCCCGCCCTCACCTTGGCGCGATCAAAGTCGAACCCCCACGCACCCAAGCCGTGCTGGTCCATCAGGCTACGTGCGAGCCGGACCGCGAGTTGAAGATCCACGCCAGTGATCCTAGGAGCAGGCACTGACGGGCCCACGGCGTTAAGGTCATCGGTGTGAACCTTGAGAAGGTCGTCTTCGGCTTCTTCGTGCTGCTGGCCGCCACCCTGAACTTTGGCTACGTCATCGGCGACATGACTGACCCGGACCTGCACAACGTCTATGAGCTCTATGCCGCCGTCGCGGTCAACATCATCGCCACCATCTTAAAGTTCGGGGACCGGACCCAGATCGGGGCGGTGCAGTTGGCGACCAGCCTGGTGGCGAGCATCCAGCTCCTCATCGCCACCGCGGTGTGGGTGTGGAGCTCCAACATCGACCCGGGCGGTATGACGGACACGCACCTGGCCAGCGTGGTCTCCATCGCCGCGGGCGCGCTCCTGGCCAATCTTGTCTCGGTCATCCTCTTGGTCCTCGAGACCGTCTCCTATCGGCGTCGCTGAGGCCGCGCCGGCTGATCTGCGGACCTGATGGTCAACCTCCTCCAGCTCCTGCAGCGCGGCAAGCCCGCGCGCAACCGCCCGGACAGCCTGCGTCGGGTTCGCGTCGACGTGCCCGACGAGCCGCCCACCACGGACGCGGTCTTCCTGGTCCTGCGCGGCATGAGGGTGCCGCTCGTCGCTTTCGTCAGCGTCTTCTCCCTGATGAGCTTCGGGCTCTCGCTGATGCCTGGGACGGCGGAGAACCCTCAGCGGCTCACGCTCTTCGACTCCTTCTACATCGTCAGCTACACCGGGATGACGATCGGTTTCGGCGAGATCCCCTACGAGTTCTCCTACCCGCAGCGGCTGTGGGTCATCCTGACGATCTACTCCTGCGTGCTGGTCTGGACCTACTCGGCCGGCGTGCTGCTAACCCTCTCGCAGGAGAAGACCTTCCGTCTGGCCATCTCGCTGCAGCGTTTCCGCCGCCGGGTGCGCAACATCCAGAATCCGTTCGTGCTGGTCGTCGGATATGGCCAAGCGGGCGAGGCGGTGTGTCGCGCGCTGCAGGACCAGGGTCGGGAGTTTGTCGTCATCGACAGCGACCCGGACCGGGTGCAACGGGTGGCCTTCGACGGCTACCGCAGCGACATCGCCGCCTATGCGGCCAGCGGCCGTGATCCGCGGATCCTCGGGATGGCCGGGCTGGGACACGACCTGTGCGAAGCGGTCCTAGCGCTGACCGACAACGATGAGACAAACCTGTCCGTCGTGATGTCGGTCAACCTGCTGCGGCCCGAGCTGATGGTGATCGCGCGTTGCAGCGACCGGGAGCGGGCGCAGCAGATGCATGACTTCGCCGCGGACGTGATCATCAATCCCTTCGACCGGTATGGCGCCTTCCTGGTGATGGCGCTGCGCCGGCCCAGCGGGTTCCGGCTGGCGTCGTGGCTGATGAGCCCGCGCGGGACCGAGCTGCCGGAAAAGCTGGAACGACTCGACGAGGGCAGGTGGGTGGTCTGCGCGGACGGCTCCTTCGGCGCCGAGGTCACCCGCGACCTGGAGAGTGCCGGGCTGGACGTCGATCTGGTCGATCCCGCCTACGGCCGCCCGGACGTGTCGGACGCCGTCGGCTTCATCGCCGGCGCCGAGTCCGACATCATCAACATGGCGATGGCCGCCCACGCCCGGATCGAGAATGATGCGCTCTTCATCGCCATCCGGCAGAACTCTGCGGTCAACGAGGCGCCGCTGCGGGCCTTCGACGCCGACTCGGTGTTTGTGCCCACCGAGCTGCTGGCCCGGGAGGCGGTCGCGCGGATCACCTCGCCGAACTATTGGTCGTTTATTGACCACGTGCTGCACGAGGACGACAAGTGGGACTCCGACGTGCTCGAGGACATCGTCAACGTCGTCGGGGACGAGACCCCCTCGAGCCTGATGCTCTCCCTGGAGTACCACCGGGCGCCGGCCGCGGTGCGGTGGATGCGCCACTCCCCCCTCACCCTCGGCGACCTGCTGCGCGACCCGGACGACTGGGACACCGGCCTGGCCGCCTTCCCGGCGGTGCTGGTGCGCGACGGGCGCCGCATCTTCGTGCCCGACCTCGACCTGGACCTGCGCGAGGGCGACCAGATCCTGCTGCTGGGCCAGGAGCAGGACCTGGACATCGCGGAGTCGATCGTCTTCCATGACTCCGCGGTGGAGTATGTGGTGACCGGGCGCGAGGTGGCCACGGCGTGGGCCTTCCGTCAGGTGCAGAAGCAGATCTGGCGGCGCCGCGCGCGGCGTGCCGGCCGCACCGCCGCCTGACAACCGGACGGTCGCCCCTGCCACACCGGACGGTCGTTGTGTGAAGATCGACGGGTGAAGTATGCCGAGCACATCGCCGACCTCGTGGGAAACACGCCCCTGGTCAAGTTGAACTCCGTCACCGGCGACATCGTCGCAACGGTCTTGGCCAAGGTGGAGTATGTCAATCCCGGCGGATCGGTCAAGGACCGCATCGCCCTCAGGCTCATCGAGGCGGCCGAGGAGTCCGGCGCCCTGCAGCCCGGAGGCACCATCGTGGAGCCAACCTCGGGCAACACGGGCGTCGGCCTCGCCCTGATCGCCCAGCGCAAGGGCTACTCGTGCATCTTCGTCTGCCCCGACAAGGTCAGCACGGACAAACGCGATGTGCTCAAGGCGTATGGCGCGCAGGTCGTGGTGACGCCCACCTCGGTCGCTCCCGACGACCCGCAGTCCTACTACTCCGTCTCCGACCGGATCGTCCGCGAGACGCCGGGTGCGTGGAAGCCGGACCAGTACTCCAATCCCAACGGGCCACTGTCCCACTACGAGACGACAGGCCCGGAGATCTGGGCCGACACCGACGGCGAGGTCACCCACTTCGTCACCGGTGCGGGCACTGGTGGCACGATCTCGGGCGCGGGACGCTTCCTGCGCGAAGCGTCCGCGGACCGCCCCAGCGGTCGCGTCCGCGTCATCGCCGCTGACCCGGAAGGCTCGATCTTCTCTGGCGGCGGCGGCCGGCCCTATCTAGTCGAAGGGGTCGGCGAGGACTTCTGGCCGGACGCCTACGACCCTGCCCAGGTCGACGACGTCGTCGAGGTCACCGATGCCGAGTCGTTCGCGATGACCCGGCGGCTGGCGCGCGAGGAAGGGCTGCTGGTCGGCGGCTCCTGCGGGATGGCGGTAGTCGCGGCGCTGAAGGTCGCGCGCGAGCTCCCCGCCGACGCGGTGGTCGTCGTCCTGCTCCCCGACTCGGGGCGCGGCTACCTGTCCAAGATTTTCAACGACGAGTGGATGACCACCTACGGCTTCCTGAGGACCACGGATGGCCCGACCGTCGGGGACGCACTTCGCGCCGGCGCCGGTGGCGAGGCCGCACTGCCGCATCTGCGGCCTACCGACACGGTGGCGCAGGCGCTCGACGCGCTGCGCGCCTGCGGACACCCCCAGCTGCCGGTCCTCACTGCAGAGCTGCCCGTGACCACCGGCGAGATCGCCGGGGCGGTCAGCGAGCGCGACCTGCTCGAGGCGCTCTCCCATGGCAGCGCCCAGCCGACCGACACCGTGCAGCAACACCTCGGCGCTGGTATGACGTGGCTCGGCGCGGGTGCGCCGCTGGACGCTGCGGAGGGCCCCCTGGAGGAGTCAGAAGCTGCTCTGGTGCTGCAGGACGGCAAGCCGATCGGCATCTTGACCCATGCCGACCTGCTCGCTCTTTCCGGTCGGGCCGGATCACTCTAAATCTTCCGGTTCCTGACACGCCAGCACCGAAGATGGGAGGGTGTCGGCATGGACTCCTGGCTCACTACCCTCAAGACCGACACTCCCCAAGACGGCTTCGAGCTTGCGCTCAAGTTGTCGCGCAAGGGCGTCGGCTACACGCAGCCGGACGCCGACGTCCGCACTCGGCTCCGTCCGGAGTACGCCGAGAATGCCGACAGCCTGACGATGGCCTCCCAGGTTGTCGCCATCAACTTCCAGACGGTCGCCGCCGCCAACGACTACTGGCGCTCCTGACCCTCGCGAAGCTCCTGTCCGCTCGCGGGTAGGCTCGGTCATCGTGCGCGGTGAATACAAGGTTCCGGGTGGCAAGCTGGTCGCCGTCGATCTCCAGGCCACCGACGGGAGGATCAGCGAGGCCACCGTCTCCGGCGACTTCTTCCTCGAACCCGACGAGGCCCTGGAGGACATCAACGCCGCCCTCGTGGGGCTCGCCGACGACGTCGCGGTCGAGGACATCGCGACCTCGATCGCGGCGCGGCTGCCCGAGCACGCCGAACTCATCGGCTTCACCCCCGAAGCGGTCGGGATCGCAGTGCGGCGCGCGCTGGGTTTTGCCACGCGCTGGGAGGACCACACCTTCGACCTGATCCCGCCGGTGACGATGGACCCGCGGATGCACGTCGCCCTCGATGAGGTGCTGGCCGGCGCGGTCGGGCGTGGGGAGTCGGGGCCGAGCCTGCGCTTCTGGGACTGGGACCGGGGCCTGGTCGTGATCGGCAGCTTTCAGTCCTACCAGAATGAGATCGACGAGGAGGGGCGGGAGCGGCACGGCATCGACGTGGTGAGGCGGATCACCGGTGGTGGTGCGATGTTCATGGAGCCGGGCAACTGCATCACCTACTCGCTGATCGTGCCGGCCTCCCTGGTGGAGGGCCTGAGCTTCCAGCGTTCCTACGAGTTCCTCGACGACTGGGTGATGGGGGCGTTGGCCGAGCTCGGGATCACTGCCCGCTATGTGCCGATCAACGACATCGCCTCGGACAAGGGCAAGATCGCCGGGGCGGCGCAGCGTCGGCTCGCCGGCGGCGTCGTGCTGCACCACGTGACCATGGCCTACGACATCGACGCGGACAAGATGCTGGAGGTGCTGCGGATCGGGCGGGAGAAGATGTCCGACAAGGGCACCACGTCGGCCAACAAGCGCGTGGACCCGATGCGCTCGCAGACCGGCCTGCCGCGTGCGCAGATCATCGACTCCTTCATGAAGCACTTTGAGGGCAAGTACGCCACGGCACGCCGCGACTACACCGAGGCCGAGCTGGCCGCGGCGCAGTCGCTGGTGGAGAGCAAGTTCAGCCGGCCGGAGTGGACGCACCGGGTCCCCTGACCGCTCTGGGTGGGCGGACCCACGCCGCTTGTCCACCCCTGGTCCAGTCTGCTAGAAGCCCAGTTCTCGCAACCAGGCCAGCAGTTCGTCCTCCCGCTCGGTCGCGCGATCCTCGGTCCAAGTCCCCAATGAGCGCGCGTCGATGAGGCGACCGTCTCGCAGGTAGATGACCCGGTCACCGCGTGCCGCGCACGCGGGGTCATGCGTCACCATTATCAGGGTGGTTCCGCTGGCGTGCACGTCGCTCAGGGCATCCATGACCTCGGTGGACATGCTGCTGTTCAGCGCCCCCGTCGGCTCGTCGGCAAACAGCACGGCCGGGGAGGAGGCGAGGGCGCGGCTGATCGAGGCGCGCTGCGGCTGACCGCCCGAGACCTCGGTGATGCCGTGCCGCCTGACCTCGACGATGCCAAATCGTTCCATCAGCGCATCGACCCGCGCGGTGGCCTCCTCCGTCGCGTCGGGCGCGGCTTTCAACGCCGGCAGCAGGATGTTGTCGCGGATGTTGAGGTTCCCTAGAAAATAGCCCTGCTGGAAGATGAAGCCCATCTGCGTCAGCCGGACGTGGCTCATCTCGGCGTCGCTCAACGACGTGAGATCGCGCCCGAGGAGGTGGACGCTTCCGCTGGTGGGGCGGTCCATTCCACTCACGTTGTAGAGGAGGGTAGATTTCCCGGAGCCGGAGGCCCCCATGATGACGAGGAACTCACCAGCCTCGACCGTGAGGTCGATCCCGTTGAGCACTTGCGTGGGTGGATCTGTGGAGGAGTACGTCTTGGTCAGGTTCTTGCACTCGAGCGTCGCGGGCGTGGTGTTCGACATACTCTCTCCGGTCATCCTTTGAGCCATGCGCTCTTGTCAGGGGCGTGCAGTCGTGATGTCAGCGCGACCGCGCCGAGGTATCCGGCCGCGATCAAGCCCAGCGGGTAGGCCAGGTAGACCAGCCACGGGGTGGGGATGAAGTCCAGGCTGGAGATCCCGAGCCCGGCCCTGGAGATGACCGCACCGACCAGTGACTCCCCAGCAGTGGCGGCGAGCACGATACCGACGAGGGTGCCCGCCACCACGGCGAGCAGGACCTTGAATCGGACCTGGAAGGCGATCTCACGGGAGGAGAAGCCGATGGCGCTCAACACGCCCATCTTGGTCCGCTCGCGAGTGAGGCGGAGTTTGAGGAACAGGCTCGTGATCAGCAGCGCCACCCCTACGCCGAAGACACACGCCAAGATCGCCGCGCTCCGGAAAGCACGGGTGACATAGGACAGCGTCTGTTGCACGTAGGCCTGCATCGGGATGACGCTGGCCGAGGGGTAGTTGGCGCTGTACTCCCGGGCCAGGGCCGCGGCGTCGGCATCCTTGACGGTGTCGGCATAGATCACGTAGCCAAGGGCGTCGGAGGACACCTCTCCCTGCATCTTGGCGGTGTAACCGCCGCTGGTGACGTCTTGGTAGATGCCGCTGACCAAGACCGCTTGAGCGGGGTCGGAACTGCTGCGACGGATGGACATCTGCGCACCGACCGACAGGTGGTGCTCGTCTGCATTCAGGACTGACAGGGCGATCTCGCCCTCGCGCGGGGCCTTGCCCTCGAGGAACTCCACGGTGCCGGCAGAGTAATCACCTACCTCGACCCGCAAGGGTTCCCACCCCTCCTCTCCCGGGGTCTGATAGAGAAGGTTCGCGAAATCACGCACCTGGGCCAGCCGATCGTCGGCCTCCATCTGCGTAAGGATCTGTTGATGGGCACTGTCCAGGTCATCGGAGAACTGGAGATCCGCTCGCAGATCACTGTGCGGAGCACCCATGTAGGTCATGAAGCGGGGGCTCTCAAAGGTGGTGAGCAGGTTCGTCGGGAGGATGATCAGGACCGCCGCCAACGCGAAGACCAGGGGGATCAGGATCCACTGACTGCCTTCGGCTCGCAGGTCGAGCAGCGCGAGTCGGCGGTTCAGGCTCCCGCCACCGGCGGAGGACAGGTCGGTATGCCGAGCGCGCTGGGCAAGCCGTGTGGCGCGACGCGCACTCTGCTTCTCATCCAGGGTGCTGCCGTGCACCAGAGCACCGACGACCTCCACCCGACGGACCCCAAGCAGCACCGCGCGACACATCGCGATGACCATCAGGTAGACAACCAGCAGCGCCAAGAACGGCACCAGGAACGTCATGACTCCCACCGGAGCCTGGGCGTAGTTCACCTGGATGCTGCGCGTCAGCAACCGGGTGGCGATGACGGCTAGCACGCCGCCCATGGCGCAGCCGAGCACGGCCATCACTTTGTACTTGGACAAGTACAGAGCCGTGATGGCCTTGTTCGGAAGGCCGATGGCTTTCATGACGCCGATCTGGCGGACTTCCTCCTCGAGGGTGCCACGGATCACGAAACGCAGGTTGAGCAACGCGATCACCATCAACAACCCACTGACGAAGACCAGTGCTATGGCGACCAACCCGTCGCTGAAGGCATTGATCAGCCGGATCATTTGGTAGGTCACCGCCTGCCCGTTCTTCGGCAAGGCAGCGTCCGCTTCATACGCTGTCTGAAATTGCGAGGTCACGGAGGGATCGCTGAGTCGATACTCCACGATGATCTCCGGATCCCCGCCACCAGCACGTGCCAGGTCCTGGAAGTCTCCTTCGGACACCAGGAACCGCGTGGCCGAGGACAGTGATGAGGCCATCTGGGAGTCACGGATGAAACCTGCGACGGTCAAGCCATGGCTTCCTGAGTCCGTCCGGATGCTGAGCTCATCGCCAACCTGGAGACCGAATTCTTGCTGGTAGCCCACCGGGACATAGCCCTCGCCCGCTGAGGGCCGCGGGATCGCGCCCCCCTCGTCGATGAGGAAGTCGAAGTCCTCGTTCTGCGTCACGAAAAGGTTGTCGATGAGGCTGCCGGAGAAATCCCCGCTCTCACCGGTTGCGGGGCGCCTCCAGGCGATGGCCGCTCCGTCGAACCCGAGCATGTCCTCGACGAGCCAGGATTCGATCTCTGGATGGACACTGGCGAAACCGGAGAGCGTGTCTGGGTCGTAGTCGCCCTTGTGCATCTGCAGGAAGTGCGGCGGCTTCGCCTGATCGAAGAGTTCGTCGACCGAACCCACCGATCGCTCCATCACCATCGCGCCAGTGGCCATCAAAAAGGCACTGAAGAGGAGGATGACAAACAGCGCCAGGTTGACACCCTTGTTCTTGACCAGGTCGTTGTAGCCATATCGCAGGTAGAGCGAGTCCTTCTTCACCACCTCATGCCCCCTCCCATGTTGTAAGTCAAACCTATCCTTGGTCCGCCTGACGCGTGATGGCGGTCAAGAGGGGGAAGAGCCCATGTCCCGGGGCACGAGGTAGCGGGCCAGGAGGAGCGCCAGCGCCGTGCGGTCACGTTGACCGAGCTTTCGCAGCAGCGCCGAGACGTGGTTCTTGACCGTCCCCTCGGCGATCACGAGGGTCGCGGCAATCTCGCTGTTCGTCGCTCCGGTCGCTACCTCGGTAGCGACTGCGCGCTCGGCCCGGGTGAGGACGGCCAAGGGACTGGTGTCGACACGTGCTGGGCTCTGGTCGGCGGAGGGGCGGGACAGGGCTGCCCGGGCGACCCGAGGGTCGATGACCAAGCCTCCGTCGGCCACGGCTTTGATGGCGTGGACGAGGTCAGTGGTCGAGGAGTCCTTGAGGAGGAATCCCGCAGCCCCGGCAGCGATGGCTCGACGAACGAGATCATCGTCGTCGAACGTGGTGAGGATGATGACCGGCAGTTCCGGGTGCACGCGGCGAAGCTCGGCAACCAACTCCACACCCCCCATCACTGGCATCTGGGCGTCAGTGAGGACGACGTCGGGCCGGCTCGTGGCCACCACGGCCAAAGCCTCGCGGCCGTGGCCTGCTTCTCCGACGACCTCGATCCCGTCCTCAGTGCCTAGGAGCATGGTCAAGCCTCGCCGCATCAGCTGTTGGTCGTCGACGATGACGACCCGCATCTCAGGTCGCCTCTCCGACGAGCGCAGGGACGTGATCGTCGGAGAGCGGGAGCACGACGACGAGTTGCCACCCTCCGTCGACGACCACGCCCGAAGTCAAGGTGCCCCCCAGCGCCGCGGCCCGCTCCCGCAGCGACCTGAGACCGAACCCGTCGTGGGGCACCGCCGCACCTCGACCGTCGTCACGCAGGGCGATCCGCACCTGCTGCGGGCTCTGCAGGAAGTCGACAGTGACCCGAGTCGCGTCCGCGTGCCGCAAGACGTTGGTCAAACCCTCCTGGACGAAGCGCGTCGCAAAGAGACTGATCTGCTCAGGGAGGGAGTCGTCGCTGCCGCGGTGGGTCACGGCCACGTCCAGCCCGGTCCCACGAAACGCCTCCGCGATCGCGTCAAAAGCGGCGGCACCCCCAACGCCAGCTGCATGCGGCGGGGGATCGAGCGCACGCGCCCACAAGCGCATGAGGTCGAGTGCGCCCTGGTTCGTGCTCGCCGCGGTCGCGACCTCGGCCCACGCCTTGACGGGGTCCCGGTCCTGCATCCGCTCGGCGTACTGGAGGCTCATTGCCACCAAGGTGAGCCGGTGGCCGAGGCCGTCGTGGAGTTCGCGGGCCGAGCGTGCGCGCTCCTGGGCCAGGACAAACTCGCGCTCAGTGACAAGGGCGGCCCGAAGCCGCTCGTTCGTGGTCTCGAGCTCCATACCCCGGTGAAGGGCAGTGCTCCGTGCCCGGTCCAGGGTGCGAAGCAACCCGCCGAAGCCGGCGCCCACGAGGAGAAGTGCCGCCACACCGGCGGTCTGCCTCACGGTGTCTAGCAGTCCCGGATCGTAGGTCGCAACGAGGGTGAGGGCCAGGGTGAGGACGATGATGGCGACTGCGCCGAGGGCGGCACCGAGACCGACGACGAAGCCGAGCAGAGCGACGGCGACGACGAGCAGCACGTAGGCGTACGGCCCGCCGGAGGGGAACGCGGTGCAGACCAGCGCTACGGCGGTGAGTCCGTAGGCAGCCCAGGCCTCGTGCTCCTGACGCACCCGGATCCACAGCAGCGCAGCGACGCCGACACCCCCTAGGAGGAAGAGCCCCGGCCCCACCCCCTCGGTGAAGGCAGTCCCCACGCTCAGGGCAGCGAGCAGAAAGGCGGTGGCACTGATCAGATCAAGCACCCCGCTCCACCCGGTGGGGTTGTGCCGTTCCGCATCTGTGCTCATCTGCTAGACCCTATCCAGACACCAGATCACCAGGCACGAGACTATCGGCACTGGTTGGCGCCCTGCGACCATGACCACGGTCATGGTCCGGTGGTGGCGAAGCGTGACTGCGCCGCGCCTGTTCGTGACTGCAGCGCGACGCGTTGATCCGGGTCACCCATCCATGATCGAGGTATGCAGACAGAACAGATCACCGCGCCACCCACCGTCCTCGTCGAGGCGGTCAATGTGACCAAGTCCTATCGGGCTGGCGCCCGCGACGTCGAGATCCTTCATGGGGTGAGCCTGGAAGTCCGTGCTGGGGAGATGTGCGCAGTAATGGGCCCCTCGGGATCGGGCAAATCCACCCTTCTCTACACCCTGGCGGGGCTTGAGGCGCCAACCACCGGCGTCGTCTCCCTCCTTGGCCGGCAGACCAGGGACCTGTCGCGATCCCAACTGGCCAAACTCCGCCGCACTGACGTCGGATTCGTCTTCCAGAGCTACAACCTGGTCCCCACCCTCACCGCCTACGAAAATGTGGCGCTGCCCTTCCGGCTGCGTGGGGTGAGGCCGCCGGCCGACCAGATCCGGGCGAGTCTGGAGACTGTCGGACTCACCAAGCTCGCTGGGTCCCGCCCGGTGGTGATGTCCGGTGGCGAGCAGCAACGGGTCGCCCTCGCCCGAGTGATCGCTGCGCGGCCGCGGATCGTGTTTGCCGATGAACCAACCGGCGCGCTCGACACCCATAGCGGCGCCGTCGTCCTCAACGAGTTGCGCGCTATCGCCCACCAAGCCGACCAGTGCGTCCTGGCCGTCACACACGACCCCCTCGTCGCGGCAAAGTGCGACCGGGTGCTCTTTCTCCGCGACGGCTATCTCGTCCACGAGCTGGTCCAACCGGAGGCATCCGAGGTCGCCGAGCTCCTGGCTGACCTCGGCAACACACAGGAAGAGGCAGCAGCATGATCAGGCTCTCGATCGCTGACCTGCGCGACTCCTGGCTGTCCTGGCTCGGCGTCTGCCTGGCCTTCGTGGTGATCAACGCCATGCTCATCGTGTCCGCGATGCTGGTGACGACCGCCGCCGACCCGGCCGCCCGAAAACTCCTCGGCGTCGATGGCGCCCCGCTGCTCACTGCCTACGGCTGGATCAACATCGCTCTCAGCAGCCTCGTCGGAATCGCCGTCGTCGGGGCCTCGACAAGCCTCGTCGTGATCTCGCGTCGCGGCGCGATCGCCCGTCTCCTCCTCAGCGGCGCGACCCCTGGTCAGGTCAGCCGACTGCTCACGACACAGGTCGCGATCGTCTCGCTCCTCGCCGGGTTGGTCGGGGGCCTCATCGCGATCGCGAGTGCTCAACCGCTCCTCGACATCATCAGCCGAGACCGCGAACTGCCACTCGTGACCGCCACCATCCCTGCCTCAGTGGTGATCGCCACCACCGTCGCTTTCATGGCTCTGTCCATCGTCGGTGGCCTGCGTCAAGCGCGCGTCGCCAGTCGGATCCCTCCGGTCGAGGCCCTGCGGGACGCCGCCGGCACCCCGTCACGGCGCGAGGGCCCGGTACGCACGACCCTGCGCGGTCTGCGCTTCCTGGTCTGCGTCGGTGCGTTGGCGCTGGCTTACCCCGCATTCCACGCCTACGCTGGCGAGCTCGGTGACGACGCGATGCAGACCCTCATGCAGATCTCCTTCTACGCGATCCCGATCAGCGGACTCGCCCTGACCACGATCCTGCCGTGGATCTGTGCGGGTCTGACTCGCCTGTGGACCAGCCTTCTCCCGCTCCGAGGCGTGTCGTGGCACTTGGCCCGCACCGCGGCCGTTGCCAAGTCCGACCAGCTTGTGCGCTCGATCGTCCCGGTCATGTTCGCGGTCGGTCTCGTCTTCGGCATGATGGTCGTCGGGGACACCTTCGCCGCAACCTTGCGAGCGCTGGGTCTTCCGCCCCTCGAAGGGAGCTCGACTACTACGCTGCTCTCGCTCCTCGGTTCGGGCCTGGCCATAGCCGTCGCCGGTTCAGTGGGAAATCTGGTGATGATGTCACGTCAGCGCAGCGCCGACCTCGCCCTCGCCGGCGTCCTGGGGGCTACACCACGCCAACAACTCCTCGTGCCAGCGCTCGAGGCTGTCATCATCACCGTCACCGCCAGTCTGCTCGGCCTGGTCATGGCGGCAGTGAGCGGAGCACTGCTCGCCAGCGGCCTAGCGATCCTCCTACCCCAGTCACAACTCTCGATCCCCTGGCCGATTCTCGGCTTGACCGTTCTGATCTGCCTCCTCATCGTGACCCTCGGCACCACGATGCCCGTCCTACGATCGCTGCGGCAGCCCGCACCCAAGGTCATCAGCAAGCTCGTCGCCGCTTAAGCCGGACGCCCGCGTCACCCAGCGATGTGGAGCATGCTCTCGGAGGCCTCCCACAACCGGTAGGCGAGTGCGTCGTCGTGAGCTTGTGGGACAGATTGGACGGGCTTCTTCTTCTCGTAATACTCTCCGCGCTTCCAGTCGGAGCCTGGGGCGCCTGTGGCGAGCCAGACCAACGGGGCCGCACCCTTGTCCGAGGAGATGGTGAAGAGGTTCTTCAGCACGGGGGTGTGGTAGGCGAACCGCATGAAATGGGTGGTGTCGCTCGCGAAGTTGCTCGCCACGACCCCCGGGTGGAAGGCGGCTGCCGAAATGCCTTGGTCGACGAAACGACGGTGGAGTTCGCGGGTGAACAGGATGTTGGCGAGCTTGGCGTTGCCGTAAGCGCTCTGGGGTGCGTAGTTCTTCTCGTTCTGCAGATCGTTGATGTCGAACGCTGAGAACACCTTCGCGGCGCGGGACGCCGTTTGGATCACGGCGGCATTGCTGGCGACGAGCTTGGGCATCAGCAGATGTGTCAGCAGGAAGCCCGCGAGGTGGTTGACCTGGAAAGTCTTCTCGAACCCGTCGGTGGTGACCGTCCGCTCACCCATGATGGCCCCGGCATTGTTGGCCAGGACGTCGATGCGGGAGTAGGTCGCGTCCAGATCAGCGGCCAGGCGACGGACCTGGTCCAGGTCGGTGTAGTCGGCGAGGTGGAACGGAACGTCCAGCTCCTGGGCGAGCCTGCCGGTCTTGTCAGGGCTTCGGCCCACGAGCACCACCTCAGCCCCGTCCGCTTTGAGAATGCGTGCGGCGGCGGCACCGATCCCGTCACTCGCTCCGGTGATGACGATGGTCCTGGACTCCATGCAGATCCTTCTTCAAGCAGTAGGGACGGCAGCCGACGCGCGTCCGGGCTGCTCGACGCGGTGATCACTTGGATCATGCACCCCCAGAGTTCGTTGTCAAAAGGGGGGCCACCTCCCCCGCCCCGGCGCGGATCCGCGACCCGCACAGTCATCTATCACCCACTGGTGGCGGATAGGTGATCTTGCCGTCGCTCACCTGTGCGAAATTACTCAACGTCGCCCGCCGGGTCGTCGAGACCGACATGACGTCGAACACCTCCACCCCCTCGACGATGAGTGCGTCCGTGATCAATCGCCGGTGGCACCGCCACGGCACGGCCTCGCTGCACATGATTGCTGGCGTCGACTCGTTCGCCATCTCCAGCAACACCGCGAGCCCGGCGCGAAACTCGTCGGTACTCATGTGATCGGCGTAGTCGCGAAAGGCCTTGACTCTCCACGCCGCGTTCGGGCTCGTCCTCTCCGCTGGCGTATACCTGCGGCCGCCCAACTCCCGGATCCACCGGTACCGGATGTCCGCGGGAAGCGCTTCGGTGATCGCGTCCTGGTTCCACTGGGGGTACTTCCGAGAAGACGGAAAGGAACGTACATCAACAAGATCGGTCACGCCGTTCGCACGCAGCATCACGAGAAGTTCAACAAAGTCGCGCGTGGAGTGGCCGACCGTGAAGACACGCGGTGGGGCGTCCTGGGTTGCCCGTCGTTCAGTCATGAAATGAACAACCGTGGCCACCTGGTCTCCTGGGTCAGGAGACGGGGTTTGTCCTGAGCGAGGTGAGCACCCCAGCTTGACGCACCTGGACCCTGCCGTTCATCACGCGCACGTCGAAGCGGGGTTGTGGCCGCGTGGCTGGGCCATGCGTGATGGCGCCGTCAGCAAGACGGAACTTGCTGCCGTGCCAGGGGCAGGTCACGCATCCGTCGTCGATGGTGCCCTCGTGCAACGGGGCCCCGCGGTGGGTGCATCGATCGGCCAATGCCATGATCGTGGACCCGTCGCGGACCAGCATGACCGGGGTGCCGTGCGCCCGGACCAGGATCGGGGTGCCTTCGCGGACCTGGTCGTCGGTGCCCACGTCCGTCCAGTCCTGGACCGCGGACTGGAAGACGGTGGTGTCCACCCCCACCCCCCGCGCGTAGGCTAGGTGGCCGCCCAACCAGCCACCAGCTGCGGCCAGAGCCATGGCGCCCGAACTCAAGGCGACGCCGACCCCGTGGTGTCCCTGGCCTCGAACCCACCAGCTCGCGGTGAACAAGCTCAGACCACTGGCGTTGACCAACGCGTGCACCAACCCCACCCGCTGCTCGGGTCCCGTAGTGTCCATCCAGTCATTGACGCCGGCCAGCGCTGCCGGCAGGGCGGCTACGCTACCCACGCCAAGCAATCGCCGTGCCGCGTTGCGACTTCCTGGCCCGCCCAAGGCATCCAGCGTGGTCGCCGACAGCCAGCAACCCAGCGGCGCCAGGACCAACGCTGGGTGGAGCGGGTGCCCCCCAGCAGTGCCGCTGAGCAGGTCGTTGACCGGTCCCCGCGGGAGCAACTTGGACGCGCCCGTGGCCAACGGCCCAGACAAGGCGTCCAAGAACTCTGCGTCCTCGATGAAGTCGGTGAGCCGGGCCGTTGCTCGAGACAGGAAAGCCAACATGTAGACCGTCTCCCTTCACGTGCGCGCAGAGAGCCACTGAGCTCCTCAGGAACTCCCAAGCCTACTGCCGCGAGCACACCGACGACAAGGCACTCGCTCGGCACCACCGGCTGCAGCGACAGACGCCACGCCTGCGACAGGACATCGACGTGGCACTGCTGGAACAGGCAGCCAACAGGGCTGCACACGACACCGGACAGGTCACCCAGGCGCCCGACCCGGCTTGGGCCAGCCGCTTTCAGGACGTCGCCGCAGACCTACGGCGGGCACTTCCAGGGGTTGTCATGTCTACCTCAGTACCCCAGACAACCTGCACGTCAAGAATCACCTCGCCGTGCGCGATGTGTTGCGCAGTCGGTGCGACCTTCGCGACGAAGACGCCGCGATCAAGGCTGGACTCGCTGTCGACCCCGAGGTAGATATCAACACCTACATCGCCCGCAAGTCAGCGGTGCTGCAGAAGATGCTGGCCGAGTCAGACCTGCGTCGGGAGGACCTCGTAGCGATTCGTCGCCTCAACGACCCCCAGGGGAACAGCTGACAACTCAAGGCCAGCGACCGGGTCATGCCGCAGGCCGCACGACTATTGCGGAGCTTTCCGGCCATACGCAACGAGTCTCGGCGCTGCAGGGCGAGGTTGCCCCAGGCTCAGCAAGCACGAGTTGCAACTGCCCAGCGTTGGCCTACTCGTTGCCTTGGTGACGCAGGGAACTTCGCTGCGCGGTCCCGACGAGCAGGCAGGCCAACCCGAGGCCAAGTCCCATCCAAGTCAGCATTCCAGTCTCGCCAGTGAGAAGCAGCAGGAGTACGCCCAGCGTGATGATGAGACCGATGAGCAAGTACGCACGTGCGCGGCGAGGTACCAGTGCGACGTCCCGGCTGGGTGCGTCAAGGTCGGACGGTCGTGGGGATCGTCCTGAGGAATACCTTTGCCCTTCTCTGGTGCTCAAACTCCGGTCCC
>NZ_JAUNVI010000010.1:54214-60170 GCF_030537745.1 Ornithinimicrobium sp.
GTGAAGACCCGGCTGGCGATCGCGCCGATCTCGACCAGCCGACGCTGCGCGGGTCGCTCGTCGACGTCGATCTTCAGCTGTGCGCCGGCGAGGTCGGCGCCGGCCGCCGTCGTCGCGTCCCGGGACAGCAGCTCGCGCAGGTTGGAACTGCCGACCCGACGCACCTGGTCGGCGACCTTGGCACCCATCTGCGCATACAGGACATCGTTGGAGCCCTCGAAGATCTGGAACGGGCGCGAGTCGACGACCGCTCTGCCGGCGACGTGGTCGAGGGCGTATCCCTTGGCGCCGACCAGCTGCAGCAGCGACTGCGCCGATTCTTGGAGGTAGTCCGAGGCCACCGTCTTGATCGAACTGGCGGCCTGTCCTGCCCGTGACAGGTCGGTCGACAGTCCCGCGTTCTCCGAGCTCCACAGGCTGAGGGCGCTGGCGCAGGCCCACTGGCCCTGAAGCCGGGCGATGCGCGCCCGGACCTGGTCGTAGTCCAGCAGCCTCCGGCCGGAGACCACGCGCTCGGTGCAGTGCTCGACCGCCTCGTCGACCATCCGGTGGATGAAGCCGACCGCGTTGCCGGCGAAGCTGGACCGCGACCGGTGCAGCAGGTCCATCATCAGCCGCAAGCCACCCCGGTCGCCCTCGAGGCGGTGGGAGAGGGGCACCCGCACGTCGACCTCGTTCCGACCGTATGGGATCCCGTAGAGCCCGAGGGACGGGTACTTCTCCACGAGCTTGATCTGCTGGTCAGGGTCGTCCTGCTCGCAGACGAACAGGTCGATGCCGTTGCCCAGATCGCCACCCTCCTTGCCGGGGCGGGCCATGACCAGCCAGTAGTCGGCCCAGCCGGACAGGCCGGCCCAGTGCTTGGTCCCCACCACCCGGTACTGCTCACCTTCGCGCCGCCAGGCGGTCCTCATCGACAGCGCGTCAGTCCCGTGGCCGGGCTCGGTGATCATCAGGCCGCCCAGGCTGCCGCCGGAGGCCAGGCGCGGCAGGACTCGCCGCGCGACCTCGGGGTTGGCGTACTTCGCGACGGGCTGGGCGAAGAGTCCTCCGCTGATGCCCATGGTCAGGCCGAGCGCGAGCGAGTGGTAGGCGGCGGTCTCCATCACCGCCTGGCTGGGTGCCAAGCTGTCACCGAACCCGCCGAAGCGGGTCGGCAGGAACGCCCGCATGGGTTCCGCCTCGAGCACGTCACGCATGACGAACGGCGGCAGCCCCCGCTCCTGCCCGATCACGTCGAGATCGGCCCGATGCCCGAAGGTGCGCGTCAGGACGGCGCTGAAGCGCTCGACCAGCCGTCCCGCGTCGTCGGCCCCCGCTGCGTCATCTCCCGTGGGATCCGGACGTATGCCCGCGCTCGGCGCCGTGGACGTGTCCGTCCTGCGGCGCTGCATCTGTACCACCATGTGTGGGTCTCTCCTGTCGTCGTCAAGCCCCCTAGGCTCACCTAACCTACGGTTACGTTACCGTAAGTTAGCTGAGGATGCGCAGTCCAGACCGCTGACCTACAGAGACAGGGGAGGGGCGGCATACCGGGTGCTCGTGGACCCGCGCCCCAATCTGCCAAGCCCACGCACGGGAGGTGTACCACGACCCCACGTCAAGCAGCGTCAAGGCAGCGCGATCTATCCACGGGAGTTCATAATGAAGCGCACCTGCTGACCCGGTCTTAGCTGCCCGCAGCGGTCCACATCCTGGTCGTCGACGTAGGCGATGACCGGATAGCCGCCGGTCACTGGGTGGTCAGCCAGGAACAGCACCGGCAGTCCGGAGGGCGGCACCTGGATTGCGCCGCGCAACATCCCCTCGCTGGTCAGTTCGCCGTCCTGCAGCCTGGGCAGGGGCTCACCGGAGAGTCGCACGCCGACGCGGTTGGATTGGCTATCGACCGTATAGGCCTGTGAGGTGAAGAGCGCCCAAGTGTGAACACTGAACCAGTCCCGCCGCGGTCCGAACCCCACCTGCAACGCCATCAGCTCGTTGGTCGGCTCCGAGACCGGGGCCACGTCCACGCCGGGCGTCGGCCGCGAAGTGGTGCCGACTGACACCGAGTCGCCAGCGGACAGGACCTTCGGTCCGAGCCCGGAGAGTATGTCGGTCGACCGGCTGCCGAGGACGGGCTCCACATCGATACCGCCCCGGACCGCGAGGTAGGTGCGCAGGCCAGCGATCGGCAAGCCCAGACGGAGCCGTTCACCAGCGGCCAGCCGAAACGGTGCCAGGTGCGGCGCGCCGGGGCAGCGCGCGCCCGCGGTCGCGATCACCACGTCGCCGTCCGCTTCCAGCATGAGGCCACCCAGGGTCACCTCGAGGGTGGCAAACGTCGGGTGGTTTCCGACCAGGGCGTTGGCGAGCCGGTGCGCGCCCCGGTCACAGGCTCCGGACCGCCCGATGCCCAACGCGCTCATTCCCCGACGGCCGAAATCCTGCACCGTGGTCAGGGCCCCGGACTCGTGCACGGTCAACGTCGTCATGAGGACTCCACGAAGCTCACCCGGGCGCCCGGCACGAGCAGGGCAGCCGGGTCGCGGTCCAGGTCGAAGACGTCCACCAGGGAGTGCCCGATCAGCTGCCAGCCGCCGGGCGACTCCCGCGGATAGACGCCGGTGAACGCACCGGCAAGGGCGAGGGAGCGTGCCGGGACCTTGGTCCTCGGGCTCGACCTGCGCGGCACGTCCCAGGCGAAGCGGGCCCCGGTCAGATAGCCGAAGCCGGGGGCGAACCCGCAGAAGGCCACCGTCCACTCCTCCTCTCGGTGCCGGCGCACCAGCTCATCACAGGAACACCCCAGCAGGTCAGCCGCATCCGCGAGGTCGGTGCCGTCATACTGCACCGGGATCTCGACGGGGGTTCCGGCGTGCGCCAGGTGCTCGACCGGCGCCACGGCCTCCAGCCGGCAGGCCAGGGAACGCAGATCGGTGCCGCGGTCGCCGACCACCAGGATCGTGCGTCCGGCAGGCACCAGGTCCAGGACCGGCAGGTCCTGCTGCTGCAGCGCTGCATACTGCCCCAGCACCTCGTCCAGGGAGTCGAACTCGAGTAGCAGCCCCGTCGTCCCACTGGGCAGGATCCGCATCGTTGACTCGCCTCACTCTGCCCGCGCGAATGGCGTGAGCTCGATGCCGGCTCCCTCCAGCGCGGCGCGGACCGCCCGGGCGATCCCGAGCGCGCCGGGGGTGTCTCCATGCACGCAGATCGAGTCCGGTCGCAGGACCAACGGGTCGCCATTGATGTCGGCGATCGGCTCACCGGTGGCCATCGCGAGGCACCGTTGCGCAATCTGGGCCGCATCGTGGAGCACCGCCCCAGCCTCGGTGCGCGGGACCAGGGTGCCAACGGGTGTGTAGGCGCGGTCGGCGAAGGCCTCCCGCACGGTCCGCAAGCCCTGGGCGTCCGCAAGGCGCAGGACAGCGGAGTCCGGCAGGCCCATCAGCACCAGCGAAGGGTCGTATGCCGCGACCGCCGCGACCACGGCCGCCGCCTGGGCCTCGTGGTGCACGATCGCGTTGTAGAGACCCCCGTGGGGTTTGACGTAGGAGACCGTGCCGCCGGCCAGCCGGGCCAGGCCCGCGAGCGCGCCGATCTGATACATCACTTCGGCCTGCAGGGTGGCCGGCTCCATGTCGATGAAACGGCGCCCGAACCCAGCCATGTCGCGATAGGCAACGTGCGCGCCGATGGCCACCCCGTTGCTGACCGCCTGGGCGGTGACGTGCCGCATGATCGAGGCGTCGCCTGCGTGGAAGCCGCAGGCGATGTTGGCGCTGGTCACGACGGCCAGCAGCGCATCGTCCTCGCCGAGGGTCCCGGGGCCATGCTTGTCGGAGTGACTGCCATCAGGCTCGTCGGGCTGATCCTCGCGGTAGCCCTCGCCGAGGTCGGAGTTGAGATCTACGGGCATGGTGGCCTCTTCATCCGGTGATGTCGATGGCGGCGTGCGGTCAGCGCGCCTCGTAGGCGCCGATCTCCTCAAGCTTCGGGCCGTAACTGCTTGCCGGGTCGTGATGAAGGTCCAGCCACACATCGATCAGAGCCTTCGCCGCGATGGGAGCGATCACGTTCTGCCCCATGCACAGGATCTGGGCGTCGTAGTTCTCGACGGAACCGCGGATCGTCACGAGGTCGTGAGCAGTCGCGGCACGCATGCCCTTGACCTTGTTCGCCGCGATCGCGGTGCCGATGCCCGTCCCGCAGATGAGGATCCCCCGGTCAGCCTTGCCGTCGAGGATGGCCTGCGCCGCCTGGATGGAGACGTCCGGGTAGGTGATGTCTGCCGTCGACAGGTCGACAACCTCGCTGACCCGATCGTCCGACTCGAGTTGGGCTTTCAACTCGTCCTTCAGCGCGGCTCCGTTGCCTGGCGCACCGATCACGATCCGCATGTCTGGTCCTCCTCGTTGGTGGGTGAATCTTCGACATACCTGCGTGCTGCTGTCGACGGTCGTGTCGCCGATCAGGAGTCAGCGATCTGCTTTTCGAGGTCAAGTGCGCGCGGAAAGAGGATGTTGTTCTCCTTGTGGATGTGCTCGTGCAGATCGAGCTCCATCTCCTGCAGGCCGGTCATCATCATGCGGTAGGAGTTGCACCCGTCTTCCGGCACGGCATACCCGCCGGTGAGGCTGCGGATCTCCTTGAAGAGTCGGCCGACCTCATCATGCTCGGCGCGCAGTTGCTCGATCGTGGGGGCGAACGATCCGGACGTGGGCGACGCCTGCGTCTTCTCGAGTTTGCTGATCGCGGGGAAGAGCACTCGTTCCTCGGTGGTCATATGCGGGTCCAGCGCCGTCACCGCCTCGGTGAACGTCGTGTGCACTTGAGCGAGCTCGGGATGCCGGTCGCCGTGGACGGTGTGGACCTTCTCGACGAGGGCCTGCAGGCGCGGCATCTCCTCCCACATGTAGGCGTGGTGGGTGTCGACGATGTCGTGAGCGAGGGTCGCGTTCTCCCGAGACCCCTGGCCTTCTTGGGCGGGGGGCGGGTCAGGGATGCTCAGCGCGTCCGTGACCTCAGTGAGGTTGAGACCGGCCTCGATCGTCGCGTCGGCGAGCGAGCGGTGACCGTTGCAGCAATAGTCGATCCCCAACTTCTCGAGGACCCGGCTGCGGCGGGGATCCTCGGTAACGAGATCACCCAGGCTGGCACTGATGTCTACGGTCATACCTCCGATGCTACGTCTCAGTGTCAATGCCCCATAGACGGTCCCGCCAGTCGTCTGTGAATACCCTGGGGGGTATGATGAATCAATAGTTGACCGCATGGGGCGCCGCCCGAGGAGCCCCCAACCAGAGATGAGGAGCACCGCGATGGAACACGCGATCACTGTCACAACCGACCTTTCCTTCGACGCCGCACTGCAGGCCACCCGGGAGCGCCTGGCAGACGAGGGTTTCGGCATACTGTCCGAGATCGACCTCGCAGCCACGCTAAAGGCCAAGATCGGAGCCGACATGCCGCCCCAGGTCATCCTGGGCGCGTGCCGACCGCCGTTGGCCTACGCTGCCGTGCTGGCCGAGCCGTCCATCGGGGTCTTCCTGCCCTGCAACGTCGTCGTCCGGGTGGACGATGCTGGCCGCACCGTGGTCGAGGCGATGAACCCCGACTTCATGACCCAGATCGCCTCGGGTGAGACGCTGGCCGAGGTCGCTAAGGACGCCAAGGAGCGCATCACGCGCGCCCTCGACGCCATCGCTGCCGCTTCCGTCTGAGGGCAGCTCGGTTCACTAGCCATCAACGACTGCCCGCGACCGGTCGACGGCCCGTGCCCACTGCTCGCGAAGCTCAACCCCCGTGTCCTCAGCGGACGACGTCCACCCCCGGTCTTCCCCCCTGCCGAGCTCCAGTTGATACTCGCCCACGGTTCCGGCATCGACTGACCACCCAGGGTGTGCGTGCACCAGTAGTCCTCCACCCACGCCACAGATGTGTCTTCGTGCATGTGGGCTGTTGATACCCTCCC
>NZ_JAUNVI010000083.1 GCF_030537745.1 Ornithinimicrobium sp.
GGTCGACCTCGTCAGCCCTGGAGGCGACTGCTGGGGATGCCTGCGTCGAGGCGAGCACCGGGCTTGCGCAAGGAGAGCGTGGCCAACGCGACGGCGCCGATAAACACCAGCACGCCCACGACAATATGCACCGTGCGCAGGTCCATCTCCGCGACCCCGATCTGCACCAGCGTCAGCACCATCAGGCCGACGGCGTGCATGAACAGCGCAGTGTTGCCACTCACCCGCTTCCACATGAACGCCGCGACCGCGGCGACCACGCTGACCACGAAGGTGACATAGCCGATCATCCCGTGGGAACTCACCCAGGTGCCGCTGGCGATCATCAGGCCGAGCACCAACTGCACGGTGGTCAGGAGGGCGAGGAGGAGTGCCGCGATGCGGAGGGAGAGCAAGGTGCTGTCTGACTTCATACCCTCAGCCTCTCAGACCTCGAGCCTCAGACGAGACTGACGTTGATCTGCTGGATCTGGGTGAAGCCTTCGAGCATGCCTTCCAGGGAGTATTCACGTCCCTGGCCGCTGGCCTTCATGCCACCGTAGGACTGCCCGGCCAGCTGGCCGCCGCCTTGGTTGACCTGCACCCAGCCAGACTCCACGCGGTGGGCGGTGCGCAGCGCGGCGCCGATGTCGCGGCAGAAGACGAAGGCCGCCAGGCCGTAGTGACTGTCGTTGGCCATCGCCACCACCTCGTCCTCATCGCGCCAGCGCAGCACGGACAGGACCGGGCCGAAGATCTCCTCACGGGCGATCCGCCAGTCGTTGCAGACCTGAGTCAGGATCATCGGCGCGTGGTAGAAGCCGGGCTCCCCGACGGTGAGCGAGGCTCGCCCGTCGTAGGCGACTTCGACGCCCTCCTGCGCGAGGCCGTCGTCGATGTAGCCCTGGACCGAGTTCCACTGCCGTTCGTTGATGATGGCGCCGATGTCGCTGGCTTCCTCGCGCGGATCTCCGACCACGAGCGTGCCGACGCGCGCGACGAGACGGTCCAGGAAGCTGTCGTGTATGTCGTCGTGCAGGAACAGTCGTGACCCCGACGTGCAGCTCTGGCCCTGCCGCGCAAACCGGCTCGCGATCAAGACCTGCTCGACGACATCGTCCGTGTCGGAGTCCGGAAAGACGATCGAAGGCGACTTGCCGCCGAGCTCCAGGGAGAAGTGAGCCAGTCGAGCACCCGCCTTCGCGGCGACGCCGGCCCCGGTGACGCTCGAGCCGGTGAAGCTGACCTTGTCGACGCCTTCGTGCTCGACCAGTGCTTGACCGACCTCCGGGCCATAGCCGGTGACGACGTTGAGCACGCCAGGTGGCAGGTGGCGTTGGCAGACCTCGGCCAGCGCGAGGATCGTCAGCGGCGCGTCTTCGGCAGCCTTGAGCACGACGGTGTTGCCTGACGCCAGCGCGGCGGGCAACTTAAAGGCCGCGATCATCAGCGGGGAGTTCCACGGCAAGATCGCAGCGACCACGCCCAGCGGCACCCTCCGCGTATAGGACAACGCACCCGCTGGGGACGGCAGCGTGACGCCCTTGACCTCGGCGGCCAGGCCGGCGAAGTAGCGGAACGCCTGGACGAGGCCGTTCGCCTCCGGCCGGGCCTGGGTCCGGATCGCGTTGCCGGTGTCCAACGCGGTGAGCACGGCGAGGTCCTCGATCAGCACCTCGAGGTCGTCCGCGATCTGGCTCAGGATGAGTTGCCGCGTCGCTGCCGTCGTCGCTGCCCACCCGGGGTAGGCAGCACGTGCCGCCTTGACCGCTCGGTCAGCGTCTTCGCCCCGCCCCCTCGGGGTTCGCGCGATCACTCTCGTCCGGTCCACGGGCGTGATGATGTCGATCGTCTCACCGGCCAGTGCAGGCACCCACTCACCGCCGATCAACATCCCGTGCTCGCGGGGCGCGCCGTTGAAACTTGCGTACTCGATCATGAGAGGTCGCTCCCTTGGGCCTGGTCAGAAACAGGGATGGGCAGGTCAGTGGTGGATCGCCGCGTCAATGCCGTCGGAGAACGTCTCCGGCTGCGCAGGAAAGCGGCTGGCCACCCCCAGCTTGACCCGATGGGCGGTCCAGGCTGCGGCGCAGGCATCGATCATGTCGTCGGTGGCCACGCCCACGGGGGCGGTCGTGGGCACATAGATCCCAGCGGCCGCGAGCGCCTCGCGACGCTCCTTGGCGCCCTCGGCCGTGCGCTTGCGACTCGCCACCGGCTGTCCCGTCAACTCGGCAAGGCTCGCCTCGGGGTGGACTTCCACGAGGACGAAGTCGAGGTTCTGCCGGAGGTAGCGGTCGACTTCGATGATCTTGCGCCTCAACTCATAAGCCTGTTTGGAGACGCCGGCCCCGACCTTGTCCCGGTTGATCGCGTTCGCCTCTCCGTAGGTCGCCGCATACACCGCTTCGCGGACGGGCGTGGTGAAGACCGAGGAGGCTTTGCCGACGAGAAACTTGCGGGTCTGCACGTCGGCCTCGCGTCGAGAGTCGTCGGGCAGACCGATCGGTATGTCGACGCCGACGACCGTGACTTTGCCGACCTGGGAGACGAGGTTGTCGATAGTGTCGCTGACCACCAAGATCGGGGTGCCGGTGCCGCTGGGATCGAGGACGGCCCCGACCCAGCCGACCTTGCACGCATCTACTCCCATGACCGGCAGCGCCGGGTCGATCCTGGCTGGCCGCCCTGGCCCGCCGCTTGGACGCGCCGCCCCTGAGCGAGCTGTCTTGGCCGTTGAGCGGCCGGTCTTTGCCGCACCCTGATGGCTCGCCTTGCGCTTACCCGCGTCCGACGCCCCCGCTGAGGGGCCCTTGCTCAGGGTCAGCCGCTGCCACCACGATGTGCCACTCATGGGGCCACACTAACCACCGACGGCACAGGGCCAGCAAGGACACCGCGCCACGCTCCCGCGACGCGCGCAAAACGCAAGCATCGAATGTGGGCACACATCGGCAACAACATGGGCATACTTGCCCCACCAGTCGCAATAGGCGATCAATCCAAGGAGGTCTCACCGTGTCGGCACCTGCCAAAGCCCCCACGACCGCGGGCGGACGTGAAACCTGGACGTCGTCCACGGGCTTCATCCTCGCGGCCATCGGATCGGCGGTCGGCCTGGGCAACATCTGGCGATTCCCCGGAGTCGCCTACGAGAGCGGGGGCGGGGCCTTCCTCATCCCCTACCTCATCGCGTTGCTCACCGCTGGAATCCCGATCCTGTTCCTGGACTACGCGATCGGGCACCGCTACCGCGGAGCCGCCCCGCTGGCCTTCCGCCGGCTGGCCAAGCGTGCGGAGAGCCTCGGATGGTTCCAGACCGCTCTTGCCTTCGTCATCGCGACCTATTACGCGGCTGTCATCGCCTGGTCGTGCAGCTACTTCATCTACTCCTTCGACCTGCGCTGGGGCGAGGACACGCTGAAGTTCTTCACCGGCGAATACCTGCGGGTCGGTGACCCCGAAATCTCGACCTCGATAGTCTCGGCGGTCGCTCTGCCGCTGGTGCTGGTCTGGGTGGCCGTCATGATCGTCATCGCCCTGGGCGTCACCAAGGGGGTGCAGTCGGTCAACGTCCTCTTCATCCCGATGCTGGCCATCGCGTTCACCGGCCTGGTCGTCAGGGCGGTGACGCTGCCCGGCGCCATGGACGGCCTCAACGCGCTCTTCACGCCAGACTGGAGCAAGCTGGCCGACCTGAGCGTCTGGATCGCGGCCTACAGCCAGATCTTCTTCTCGTTGTCGATCGCGTTCGGCATCATGATCACCTATTCCAGCTATCTGAAGCGCAAGACCAACATGACCAGCTCTGGTCTGGTCGTGGCGTTCGCCAACTCTTCCTTCGAGATCCTGGCCGGCATCGGCGTCTTCGCCACGCTGGGCTTCATGGCTCACCAGCAGAACGTCGCGGTCGGGGACCTCGAAGGCCTCACCGGACCGATCCTGTCCTTCGTCACCTTCCCGGCAGTCATCAACCAGATGCCCGGGGGCAACATCTTCGGGGCGATCTTCTTCGCCTCGTTGATCATGGCCGGCTTCACCTCGATCATCTCGATCCTGCTCGGCGTCGCCGCCTCGATTCAGGAAAAGTTCGGGCTCAGCCAAAAGAGCAGCGCCATCCTGGTGACCGCCCTGTGCGCGATCCCGTCGGTCCTGCTCTTCTCCACCACGTCCGGCCTCTTGGCTCTGGACACCGTCGACCAGTGGGCCAACAACATCGGCATCGTGGTCTCCGCCATTGCGATGACGGTCCTGGTCGTGTGGGTGTTCCGCAAGAGCGACGTGCTGGCCGGGCACCTGAGCGCCGTCTCCACCTTCAAGGTGGGTCGGATCTGGAGGTTCCTGATCGGCGTGCTCGCCCCCATCTTCTTAACGGTCATGCTCGTCGACAAGGTGGTGGCGTTGGTGAGCGAGGGATATGAAGGCCTGCCGCAGTGGTATATCAACGTCTTCGGATGGGGCACCATCGCGTTCATCGTCCTGACCGCCGTCATCATGGCGGCGATCCCGTGGAAGGGTCGTGACGACGAGAGCTTCGTCGCGTGGCCACAACTTGAGGAGGAAGACCGATGACCCCCATCGCCATCACCATGATGATCGTGGCCATGCTCGTGGTCTGGGGTGGTCTCGCGGCCAGCATCCTGAATCTACGCGCCCACCCCGAGGTCAGCAGCGACCTGCTGGAGGACCCGGACATGGTCGCCGAGGACGAGGCTCGCGCACGCCTGCCGCGCCCCGACCGCGACCTGTAGGGGCCGCGCGAGAGGCGCAGTCCTCCAGGACCGCCCGAGCGGCGTGATAGCCACCTAGCCCGCTCACTCCCCCACCACGTCGCGAGCCCGCACCGGCCAAGAGCACGGACGGGTATGGCGTGTCCACGCCCCAGCGTTGGGCCGGGGTCTGCAGCGGCGCGTCTTCATCTGCCCACGGCCAGGTGAGCGGAGCGTGGAAGATGTTGCCGCCCGGCATTGCGAGAATCTCCTGCAGGTCGCGCGTCGTCTTCGTCTCCAGACACAACTGCCCCTGCGGGGTGCGCATGATCACGTCCTCGATCGGCTCAGCCAGCACCGAATTCAGCGAGTCGAGGACGGCCTGCTGCAGATGGCGACGGGCCGCAGTCAGCGACTCGACGCCGTCGAGCAGCCGGTCCGGGGTCTGGAGCGTGAAGGCGGTCAAGGTGTGCGCCCCAGCGGCTCGCAACTGCGGGACAAGGATGCTTGGGTCGGCCAGGGAGTGGCAGTAGATCTCCGCCGGCATCGGTGAGGGGACCTGCCCTTGGGCTGCCTCATCAAAGGCACTCTGGAGTTGGCTGTAAGTCTCGTTGATGTGGAAGGTCCCCCCGAACGCGGCTTCGGGATCGACTGCCTCGTCCCGTAGGCGTGGCAGGCGAGTTAGCAGCAGGTTGACCTTGACTTGAGCGCCTTCGACCCGCTCGACGGTCCGCGAGCCGGCCACCTCGTCGAGCACGGCTGGGGCGGCAGCCCACAAGATCTGACGTGCGGTGGCGCGCTGCTGCGTCCCCTGCTCGTCCACCCACGTGAGTGCCCCCTCCTCGAGCGCGGTCACGGTGGCCCCCGTCCGCAGGTCGGCACCCGCCTTTCGGGCGACGTCGGCAAGCTGGTCAGCAATCTGGCCCATGCCACCGATCGGGACGTCCCAGGCGCCGGTGCCGCCTCCGATCACGTGATAGAGGAAGCAGACGTTCTGTCGCAAGTCGGTCTCGTGGGCGCTCGCGTAGGTCGAGATCAGGCCGTCCGTCAGCGCTACCCCCCGCACGAGGTCATCGGCGAAGGTGGACTCGATGACCTCGCCCAGCGGACGCTGGAGGAAGTCGTGGACCAGCGCCGGGTCGGCCACGAGCCCGTCGACCTCGGACCGTCGGCGCAGCGGCTCGGTGACGGTGGGCCAGAGGCGCTGGGCGAGCCGATGGGTGCGCTCGTAGAACTCCTGCCACCGCGGGGCGTCGGCCCTCGCCCCGATGGCAGCGAAGGACGTGGCGGTCGCATCGGCGTCGTGGTTGTCGATGAGCAGGCCGCCGCCACCGCCGGGGACGGGCGTGTAGGAGGAGTACCTGCGTCGGGTGAGGCGCAGGCGCAGGCCCAGGTCCTCGACGATCTGCTGGGGCAGGAGGCTGACCAGATAGCTGTAGCGCGAGACCCGGGCGCCCATCCCCTCGAAGGCGTCCGCGGACACGGTGGCTCCCCCGAGGTCGCCCTGCCGCTCCAGGAGCAGCACAGAGCGCCCTGCGCGGGCCAGGTAGGCAGCCGCGGTGAGCCCGTTGTGGCCACCGCCGACCACCACGACGTCGTGAAAGGTTGCCGTCATACCCCTATTAGACGGCACACCGCGTCACCCTCAGATGACACCCATGGCGAGCATGGCCTCAGCCACCCGGGTGAAGCCTGCGACATTGGCACCGAAGACGTAGTCGCCCGGCTGGCCATACTCCTGCGCGGTGGCGACGCAGCGCTCGTGGATGCCGCGCATGATCTCGTGCAGCCGCCCGTCGGTGTGCTCGAAGGTCCAGCTGTCGCGGGAGGCGTTCTGCTGCATCTCCAGCGCAGAGGTTGCCACCCCGCCGGCGTTGGCCGCCTTGCCGGGGCCAAAGAGCAGGCCGGCCTCCTGGAAGACGCTCACCGCACCCGGGGTGCACGGCATGTTGGCACCTTCGGCAACCAGCTTGGTGCCGGCTTTGACCATCGCGATGGCCGCGTCCTCGTCGAGCTCGTTCTGCGTGGCGCAGGGCAGCGCGACCTGGGCCGGGACATCCCAGATCCGTCCTTCGACGAACCGGGAGCGACCACCCCGCTCCTGCGCATACACGCGGATCCGCTCACGACGCCGCTCCTTGATGTCCCTGATGAGGTCGAGGTCGATCCCGTCCTCGTCCACGACATACCCGGAGGAGTCGGAGCAGGCCAGCACCTTGCCACCGAGCTCGGTGACCTTGTCCATCGCGTAGATGGCGACGTTGCCGGACCCGGAGACGACGACATCCTTGCCATCCAGCGTCGCGCCAACCTGCTTTGCCATCTCGTTGGCGAAGTAGACGGTGCCATAGCCCGTGGCCTCGATGCGCGCCAGGGAGCCGCCCCACGCGATGCCCTTGCCGGTCAGGACGCCCGCTTCGTAGCGGTTAGTGATGCGCTTGTACTGGCCGAAGAGGTAGCCGATCTCGCGACCACCGACTCCGATGTCACCGGCGGGGACGTCGGTGTATTCACCCAGGTGGCGGTAGAGCTCGGTCATGAACGACTGGCAAAAACGCATGACTTCGGCATCGGACCGACCCTTGGGATCGAAGTCGGACCCGCCCTTGCCACCGCCGATCGGCATACCGGTCAGCGCGTTCTTGAAAATCTGCTCGAAACCCAGGAACTTCACGGTGCCTAGGAGCACGCTGGGATGGAAGCGCAGACCGCCCTTGTAGGGCCCCAGCACCGAGGAGTACTCGACCCGGAAGCCGCGGTTGATCTGCACCTGCCCCGCGTCGTCGGTCCACGGCACCCGAAAGATGATCTGCCGCTCTGGCTCGCACAGCCGCTCGATGACCCGCTCGGCGAGGTAGTGCGGATTGCGCTCGACCACCGGCCCCAGACAGCCGAGGACTTCCTCGACTGCCTGGTGGAACTCGCTCTCTGCAGGATTGCGGCGCAGCACGCCCTGGTAGGCGTCCTGCAGTGCAGGGACGATGATTGTCGCGCTCATGGCACCTCTTGAGAACTCACAAACTGGGCGGGTGGGTTTCCTGGCGTGCCACGCTGCGACGCAAGTGATGACATCTTATGCCTACATCTGCATAAATATGCCAACGGCGCGTCGCGTCAGTCGCGGGGACGCCAGTCCGGTCGGGTGCTCTGGTGACCGTCAGCATCGCGTCGACGCGTGCCGCCATAGCCGCCCGAGTCGCCGCGACCGCCCTGGGTGCCACTCTTGCCGCGGTAGCCACCGGACTGAGGCCGGCCACCCTCGCGGTTGCCGTAGCCACCACGACCGCGCTGTCCCGAACCGCCACGCCCCTGGGGGCGCCGCGGACGCAGGATCTGGTCCAGCTGACTCTGCAGGATGGGCTCACCCTGCGGCACGGATCCACCAGCCGTCTCGATGATCGCGACGTCCTCGGGAGTGACGATCTCCGGCTCCGTCTGCACGCCGGCGGCCTCGAGAAGACGGCGAACCTGCTTCTTCTGGTGGGGCAGGGCCAGCGTGACGACCACACCGGTGTCCCCTGCCCGCGCGGTGCGGCCCGAGCGGTGCAGGTAGTCCTTGGGGTCCGCCGGCGGGTCTACCTGGAGGATGAGGGAGACGTTGTCGACGTGGATTCCGCGCGCCGCGACGTCCGTGGCCACCAGCACCGGCAGGTTCCCGGTCTTGAACGCATCCAGGACCCGGGTCCGCTGTGCCTGGTTGAGGCCTCCGTGCAGGGCCGCCGCGAAGACGCCCGACTCGCGCAGCTGCATCGCGATCCGGTCGGCGCCGAGCTTGGTCCGGCAGAAGACGATGGTCCGGCCCGGCCGATTGGCGATGGCCGCGGTGATCGGCTTCTTGTGGTGCGGGTGCACCAGGAAGATGTGGTGGTCCATCGTCGAGACGCTGGCCGTCACGTCGTCGGTCGAGTGGGTGACCGGGTCGTGGAGGTAGGCCTTCGCGACGGCGTCGACACCGTGGTCGAGGGTCGCGGAGAAGAGCAGTCGCTGTCCATCGGAGGGCGTGAGGTCGAGGATCTGCCGGATCGCCTCAACGAAGCCCATCTCGGCCATGTGGTCGGCCTCGTCCAGCACGACGACCTCGATCTCGCGCAGGTCGACGGCGGTGCGCTCGATCAGGTCGATCAAGCGCCCGGGGGTCGCGACGAGCACGTCGACACCACGGTCGAGCGCTGCCAGCTGAGGCGTGTAGGACATCCCGCCGGCGACCAGCAGGAAGCGCTTGTCGATCGATCGCATGAGCGGAGCGAGAGCGTCGACGATCTGCATCGCCAGCTCACGCGTCGGGGTGACGATGAGAGCCCGGGGACGGTGCGGGACGGCGCGCGGCCGTTGCGCCAGCCGGTGCAGCATCGGCAGGCCGAAGGCCATGGTCTTGCCGGAGCCGGTCTGCCCGCGGCCGAGCAGGTCCTTGCCGGCGAGGGCGTCCGGGATGGTGGCGGTCTGGATCGGGAACGGCTGGGTGATGCCGGTCCGCGCTAGGGCAGTGACCAGGGCATCGTTGAGCCCGAGTTGGGCGAAACCGTTCTCTGCGACCTCCGCGGCGTCGACCTCGACGTCCTTGGCGGCAGATGCGGCGATGTGCTCCTGGTATGCAGTCTCGGCTGCTTCGCGGTCGTCCTCGCCGAAGCTCTGCTCTTGCACAGGTTCGCGCTGGCGCGTGTCGCGGTCGCGCGTGGAGAAGCGGTCCTCGCGGCGGCGGTTCTCATCCCAGCTGCGACCCTCGTGGAAACCACGCTCGGTAGGACGACCCTCGCGGTCGTCTCGTCGGGCGCGCCAGGTGTGCTCGCGGCGCTCGACGCGCTCTCCGCGCGCTTCACGCTCGCGCTGCTGGTCACGCCAGTCGCTGCGGTCCTCATCGGCCCAACGCGGGCGGGAGGCCCGGTCGGTGCGGTTGTCCGTGGGGTTGTCGGTGCGGTTGTCGCGGCGCGGGAACCCGCCCTGGGGGCGGTCATCGCGACCGCGATAGGCACCGCCTGAACGGTCGTCACGGTCACGACGCTGGTAACCACCGCTCGAAGACTGGCCACGGTCGTCACGGTCACGACGCTGATAGCCACCGGTCGAA
>NZ_JAUNVI010000084.1 GCF_030537745.1 Ornithinimicrobium sp.
TACTGCCGCAATGCTCCGCGTTCGTCGACCACTGCTCGTAGAGTGCGCCATGTCTGAGAGCGAGTCAGTCGCATGCTCGTTCTGCGAGATATTGAGCGGCCGTGGAGGAGCGAGCGTCGCCGCTAGCAACGAGCTGGTTGTTGCCTTCATGGACGCCTGCCCCGTCGCCCCTGGGCAGGTGCTCATCGTGCCCCGGCGACATGTTTCGTCGCTGGATCGAGCAGCATGTTCCGCACGTGCACATGCTCTGATGGACCGGACGTGCGCAGCGGGGCACTCCGGTGCACTTCGATGGGGCCTTCGCCGATGGCTCGGCCGTGGGCAAGCGGGATGAGCCGAAGGCCACGGACACGCTCTCTCCCTCCGCCGAACCCGGCGGCGGCACGCGGCCGTGTATTCCAGTGCCCTCATCACGTGCTCGCTCGGATAGTGGCTGTGGATGCCCAGCGGACGACGGATGTCCTCGCCGTGCACGTACGCCTCCACCAGGGTCGCCAACCGTCCAGATGGGGTGTCCGTGCGCTCTGTCACCACACGGAACGCGTTCAATGTTTGAGGCGGGTCGCTGGCCTTGTGCTTCGCCACCCCATCATCGTTCGCGCGGTCGAAGTCGAAGCGGGCGGTGACCATCTGACGCACGAATCCGAGTCGGGTCGTGACTGCTGAGTCGATCGGCCTGCCAGAAAGCGGATCGATCACTCATGCAGTTCCCCTTTCAGCTCTACGCGACAGGCTCACAAACCCGCTGTACTCCCGCTGGTCGCTCCTTCCGGAGGTGCGTCCTTCCGGCGCGTATACGACAGTGGAGGCCCCGGGCGGCGGTCAAGACTCTCAGGCGGGGAACACGCCGCTGGAGAGGTAACGGTCGCCGCGGTCGCAGACCACGAAGACGATCGTCGCCCCCTCGACATCCTCGGCCACCTGCAGGGCGCTCCAGCAAGCGCCGCCCGCGGAGACACCGCCGAAGATGCCCTCCTCGCGGGCCAGCCGGCGGGCCGTCTCCTCGGCGTCAGTCTGGGTGACTTCCACGGTCCAGTCCACCGCTGACGGATCGAAGATCTTCGGCACGTACTCCGGTGGCCAGGCGCGGATCCCGGGGATCTTCGCGCCCTCCGCGGGCTGTGCCCCGACGATCTGGACACCGGGGTTGCGCGACTTCAGGAACCGCGAGACCCCGGTGATCGTACCGGTGGTGCCCATCGCGGACACGAAGTGCGTGATCCGTCCGTCGGTCTGGCGCCACAGCTCCGGGCCGGTGCCGTTCTCGTGGGAACGGGGGTTGTCCGGGTTGCCGAACTGGTCCAAGACCCGGCCTCTACCCTCCCGCTCCATCCGCGTTACGACATCGCGGGCCTCTTCCATGCCGCCCTCTGCCGAGGTGAGAACCAGGTCGGCTCCGTATGCCTTCATCGTCTGGATCCGCTCGGTGGAGGCGTTTTCGGGTATCACGATGACCAGTGGGTAGCCGCTGATCGCCGCCGCCATTGCCAAGGCGATCCCGGTGTTGCCGGACGTGGCTTCCAGCAGGGTGTCGCCGGGGGAGATCTCCCCTCGCTTCTCGGCGCCCCGGATCATGCTGATCGCGGGCCGGTCCTTCACCGAGCCGGCCGGGTTGTTCCCCTCCAGCTTGGCGAGCAGCACGTTGCCGCGGCGTTCGTTCTCCGGCCCCGGAAGGCGCTGCAGACGCACCAGCGGGGTGTCGCCGATGACGTCCTCCATCGTGAGGTACGGCCCAGGGTTGCTCACCCGCCGGAGTCTACGGCGGCGGTCGCCGGAGAGTCGCAGCGCACTTGGCGGAGGTGCCGCGCAGGGTGTCCACCCACTCGATGATTCTTGCGGCCGACTCTGCAGGAGGCACCTCAACCGTGTCGAGAACGAGGTGCGGGTGCTGAGCGAGGAGCTTGCCGGCCACGTGGTCACCGTCGGCAGAGGTCATCTGCCATTCGGTCTCCATCTGTCTCACGTTGCCATCCGACCGCTCCACGCTCTCAAAGATGCCGATATAAGACGTCATTTCCGCTAGATCGTCGTGGGAGTCGAGAGCCCAGACGACGGAGAAGATCATGCAGCGCGTCGGGCGGTCACAGTTGCAGATGGAGGCGCACCGCTTCGTCGACCGCAGCCATGAGGCGAGGCGGAACCCGGCCTACTGCAGAACCGACCCGCTCGGCGGCGACCGAGCACACCTGCTCTGCCTGAGCCTTGGAGTCCACCCGCAGTCCTGTCTCCTCCGCTGGCAGCAACACCTGGAACGGGAAGACCCGCTCCACGTTGCTGGTGAGGGGCACCACGGTCACTACTCCACGACCCAGTCGTTGGGCCATGGTGTTCGCCCGGTCGTTGCTGACGAGCACCGCGGGGCGACGCTTGTTGGCCTCGCTGCCGCGCACGGGGTCCAGATCGACCAGAAGAATCTCACCGCGCAGCATCAGAGAGCCCGTCCGAGGATGCCGATGCCCAGGCGTCTTCCTCCCCTTCGACGGCCCACTCCTCCCAGGCGGCGGCATAGGCCGCCTCCAGCTGCGGGTCCTGCAGGCGGCGAATGGCCTGCTGCACGGCAGCCGACCTCGACTCAAGACCCGCTTGCTCGACATACCGGTCGAGGGCGGCGAGGTCCTCCTCGCTCAGACTCACGCTCAGCTTCATGGCCTGATCCTACCTAGGTAGGATCAGGCCGCTACCCTAGTAGCAGCATCGGTCCAGGCCGACGGATAGCCCGAGCCAGATGGGCCAGCGGGACGATGAGAACTCGCCCGTCGATCTGGAAGGGCTCGGTGTCATTGCGCATCGACGTCTTCGAGAAAGACCTGAGCGCGCCTCCCGCGCAGCGTGGTGGCGATGACACCGCGATGGATGATCACCACCTAGTCACTGCGCACGACGTAGTCGAAACCATCCGGACTGGGCATTCTCGGAGCCTAGTCAGCGCGCCGTGACCCGCGCCACGGGGACAGTCGAGGCGCGGTCCGGTCGCGTTGGGCTAAGTTGTCCACGGGCGGCAGGGGCCACCCCCAGCGAGCCTTCGCTGGTCCTCGTGCGGGAAGGGGAGGACCATGGCTGATGGCGCCGCGGGGCGATGCACGGTTCTCCTGGTTGCCCCGTCTCCCACCCTGTCCGTCGGGCAGTGGCGTGCACTCATGGCGCAGGTGCCGGCGGCAGAGCACCCCCGGATCGATGGGCTTCGCCGCCCGCAGGACCGGCTCAACTCGGCGACCGGCTGGCAGCTCCTGCACCGCCTCAGCAGGTCTCACGGGACCACGCTGCAGCGAGGCGCTGACGGTCGACCACGCTGCACGCCGCCTGCGGATGTCAGCCTGTCGCACAGTGGGAGCTGGGTCGGCGTCGCGCTCTGCCCGGACGGACGAGTCGGGATCGACGTCGAGACGGTCCGCGACGTGTCACCGTCATTGGCCCGACGCGCCCTGTCGACCCACGAGCTGAGCTGGATCCACCAAGTCCCACCGGGGCGCAGTCGGGACCATCGGTTCTTTCGGCTGTGGACCGCCAAGGAAGCCTTCCTGAAGGCGACCGGCGTGGGCCTGACGAGCGATCCGAGAAGCGTGACTATCGACTGCACCGCCGAGGAACCGGTGTTGCTCGGGCAGGAAGAGGCCTGGACGTTCTCCGCCTCCGCCCCCGCGGACGGCGTGTGCGCGACGGTCTGCGTGGAACGGGCTCCGTGAGCACGGGCCGCACCCTCGTCGACCTGCTCCTGTCGGCGGCTCGGGACCAGCCGGATCAAGAGATCATCGAGGTCAACGGGAACGGCGAGGAGCGCGTCCATACCTTCGAGGAACTGCTCGAGGACTCCCTTCGCGTGGCGGGCGGCCTCCACCGGGCCGGGTTGACGCCAGGCACGGCCGTGATCATCCTCCCTGGCGATGGGTGGGACTTCCTCCCGAGCTTCTGGGGCGCCTTGGCTGCCGGACTGCTGCCGGTGCCGCTGGCACCGGCGCCGGAGAAGGTCCACGCGGTCTGGACGCACCTCGGGCATCCGCCGGTCATCGTGGACGACCGGCTGGCACCCCTCCTGCGGGGTATGGCGACAGCCGCCGACCCGGACGCGCTGCACCTCCTCGACCAGGCGTCGTTGCGGGCCGGCGACCCGATCCCGAGCGTGCATCGGGCCGACCCGTCAGAGGTCGCCTTCCTCCAGTTCTCCTCCGGCAGCACGGGGATGCCCAAGGGGGTGGAGCTCACGCACGCCAACGTGCTGGCCAACATCGAGCAGGCCAGGACCGCGGGGGCAGCCAGAGCCAGTGACGTCCTCGTGACCTGGCTGCCCTATTTCCACGACATGGGACTGATCGGCGCCCACCTCACCCCACTGGCGGTGGGGATGAAGCAGGTGAAGCTGGACCCTGCGGACTTCGCCAAGCGGCCCGCGTTGTGGTTCCAGACCGCGCACCAGCACCGGGCTACGTTGCTGCCCATGGCGAGCTTTGCCCTCGCGGTGACGCTGAGACGGGTGTCGAGCCAACAGGTCGCCGCGCTGGACCTGAGCTCGGTGCGCCTGGTGGGGGTCGGCTCAGAGCCGATACCCGTCCGGACGTGGCGCCAGTTCCAGGACCACCTGCGGCCGGCACGGCTGGACCCGCGTGCCCTCGTGCCCCTCTACGGCCTGGCCGAGGCCACGCTGGCGGTCGCCTTCCCACCCCTTGGGGAGCTGGCCGAGCCACTCGTGCTGGACCGGCGCGCGCTCGCGGCAGGCCGCGCCCTCGAGGTCCCGCGGCCAGAGGGGGCCCATGACGACGTCGGCGGCCGTGCTCGCGATCCTGCCGAGTTCATGGACGTGGGCTTCGCGGTCCCCGGAGGTGAGCTGCGCATCGTGGACGACGAGGGGCAGGAGCTAGGTGACTCGCTGGTGGGACACATCGAGTTTCGGGGCCCCAACGTCGCACGGGGTTATCAGGGACGTGCCGAGGAGAGCGCGGAGGTCTTTGTCGACGGCTGGCTGCGGACCGGCGATCTAGGCTTCCTCCGGTCCGATCGGCTCTGCGTGACCGGGCGCGCCAAGGACGTGCTCTTCATCAACGGGCAGAAGTTTCACGCCCACGACCTGGAGCAGGTCGTCGCGGCCACCCCCGGGCTGGCCCCCGGCAGGGTGGCCGTGGTCGGTGTCACCGAACCCGACTCAGGGCGGGAGCGGGTCGCGGTGTTCCTCACCTCGCGGGGCGCCGACATCCGCACGTTGGCCCAGACGCTCACGGCTGTGCGTGCAGGCGTGCGCGAGGCGCTGGCCTATGCGGACGTCCTCGTGCTCCCCATACCTGCAGACGACTTCCCGCGCACCACGAGCGGCAAGATCCAGCGAGGACGGCTCCGGGAGCGGCTCGCTGCGGGACGCTTCGCTGCCCTGGAACAGGAGGTGGCTGACGCCTGCAGTGCCACACCATCACCGGCCACGCTGTCGCCGGCTACGCCGAGGAGGTCCCGGCAACAGGTCGCGGAGCTCATCACCGACATCTGGGCGGGGGTCCTCGAGGTGCCGGCCGACACCATCAGCCCCGAGGACCGCTTCATGGCGATCGGTGGCTCGTCGCTGGCCGCCATGCAGGTCCTCGGCCAGCTCGAGGAGGCGTTCGGCAGCACCCTGGAGCCAGCCCTCCTCCGCGACTGCGCCACCGTCGCTGCGCTGACCGACCACCTGCTAGACCACGTCAAGGGAGAGAGCGCCCCGCGTCCCACACCCCCGGCACGACCCTCCCTCAGCGCTGCCGCCGGACCTGCCGCCGTCATCGCGATGGCGTGCCGCCTTCCCGACGCGGACACCCCGGAGGCGTTCTGGGACAACCTCCTCGCCGGCCGGGACAGCGTCACCGAGGTCCCGCCTTCCCGTTGGCAGCTGCCCGAGGGGGCCCGAGCCCGCTGGGGGGCGTTCCTCGACGACGTCGCGGGTTTTGACGCCGACTACTTCGGCGTCTCGCCGCAGGAGGCAGCGGTCATGGACCCGCATGCCCGCATCTTCTTGGAGGTCGCGCACGAGGCGCTCGAGCGGGCTGGCTACGCCGGTGCACGCCGCAAGGACCGCCGCATCGGCATCTTCGTCGCCGTCGGCGAGAGCGGATATCCGCAACTCCTGCACGACGCCATGGAGGATGGCCTCCCGCCCTCCCCAGCCGCCCTCGTCGGCAACCTGCGCAGCCTCGTCGCTGCGCGGGTGGCCCACCACCTGGACCTGTCCGGTCCGGCCCTCGTGGTGGACACAGCCTGCTCCTCAGCGCTCGTCGCCCTGCACCAGGCCCGACGTAGCCTGGAGGCTGGCGAATGCGACCTCGCCCTCGTCGGTGGCGTCCACCTCAACCTGACGTCGACCACCTACCGGCTCCTGGAGGCGGCGCAGGCGCTCTCCCCGAGCGGTCGCAGCCGCGCGTTCAGCGCTGGTGCCGACGGTTTCGTGCCCGGGGAGGGGGCCGCTGCGCTCGTGCTCGAGCCGCTTGCCGCTGCGCAGGCCGCCGGGGACCGGGTGCTCGCTGTCGTCAGGGGAAGCGCGGTGAACAACGACGGCCGCTCGTTGAGCCTGATGGCCCCCAACCCCCTGCTGCAGGAGGCCGTGATCACGGCCGCCTACCGCGACGCGGACCTCGACCCCGCCACCGTCAGCTATCTCGAGGCGCACGGGACGGGGACCGCGATCGGGGACCCCATCGAGGCGCGGTCGCTGATGCGCGCCTTCCCGCCCGGGGACGGGCCTCGATGGCTCGGCTCGGTCAAGACCAACGTGGGGCACCTGCTCAACACCGCCGGTATGCCGAGCCTGCTCAAGGTGGTGCTCAGCCTCTCGCACCGGCAGCTCCCGCCCTCCCTGCACTACGACGAACCCTCACCGCAGTTCGACCTCGAGTCCGCCGGCCTGGCCGTGGTCCGCGAGGCCCGCCCCTGGAGTGGCCCCAGCCCGCTGCGAGCGGGGATCAACGGCTTCGGGTTCGGCGGCACCAACGCCCACGTCATCCTCGAGGAGGCCCCAGACGAGCCACCGCGCGAGGACCTCGCGAGCCCGCCCACCGGTCCCCACCTGCTCACCCTCTCAGCTGCGTCGGAGAGCGCCCTCCGCGCCGCGGCCACCAACCTCGCCGCCTACGCGCGCAGCAACCCCGACCTCGACGAAGGGGACGTCGTGCGCAGCGCGAGCACGGCCCGAGACCACTCCCGCCACCGTCTCGCGCTCCCGGTCCAGGGTGATCTCGCACCTGCGCTCGAGAGCCTCGTCGCACGAGGGCCGGTCGGCTCCTCGGCGCGACGTCGGCCACGGGTCGTCTTCGTCTTCCCGGGGCAGGGGTCGCAGTTCCCGGGGATGGGCGTGGCGATGCACCGGTCGCAGGCGGCCTATCGCGGCACCTTCGAGGAGCTCTCCGCGGCAGTCGGTCCGCTCGGGCGGCAGAGCCTCCTTGGATGGTCCCTGGATGTCGACGCCGACCCGACGGAGCTGGCGGCGACCGCGGTCGCCCAACCGCTGCTGGTCGCGTTCGGGATCTCGCTGGCCGCACAGCTGCGCGCCTGGGGCGTGCGGCCGGACGCCGTGGTCGGCCATAGTGTCGGCGAGCTCACCGCCGCCGCGGTCTGCGGCGCGCTCGACCCGGTCGAGGCGGTCCGTTTCGCAGCCGCGCGGGGCAGGGCCATGCAGGACCACTGCGCTCCCGGCGCGATGGCTGCCGTCTCCGGCGCCGAGCTTGACGTGCTCCCGGTGCTCGAGGAGGCCGATGGTGAGCTGGCGCTGGCAGCCCGCAACGCCCCGGGCCAGCTCACCATCTCCGGGACGGTGGCTGCCGTCGAGACGGCGCTGCAGGCGTTGGCCGAGCGCGGGTGCCACGGTCGTCGCCTCAGCGTCTCCCGCGCCTTCCACTCCGCGATGATGGAGCCTTCGCTGCAGGCCCTGCGCGTCGCAGCGGCCGACCTCACGCCGGCACCGTCCCGGACGCCGCTGATGAGCACGGTGACGGGTGACTGGGCGCCGACCCTGGACCCGGACTATCTGGTGGAGCACGCGCGGGAAACCGTCCGGTTTGGACCCGCGCTGGACCGTCTCCTGCAGGAGGGCTTCGACACCTTCCTCGAGGTGGGCCCCGGCGCGACGCTCACTGCCCTGGTGACCTCGATCGCGCAGGCTCGGCATACCGACGGCTATCTCGCGGTGCCTCTCCTGGGTGGGAAGGCGCCGGACCCGGCTGCCCTGATCCGCACGGTGGGAAAGCTGTGGATGACGGGCGTGCCGATCTCCAGGCCCGATCTCACACCCGCCCGTCCGCGAGCCGAGGTGCCGACCTATCCCTTCCAGCATCAGCACCACTGGCTCCCGGAGGTGATCGACGCCGCGCCCACGAAGAGATCGGACCCCGCGCCCCTCTCGGCGCTCCTGCACGGTTTCGGGTGGGAGGACTCGCCGCTCCCGGCCGGCTCGGTGCTGCGCAGCGTGTGCCTCGTGGGCGCGCGTGACGAGATCGCCGAAGCTCTCGCCGACCGCCTGGTCCGACGCGGCCTGCGGGTGCACCACCGGGCTGTCGGCGCGCTCCACGAGAGCCCACCGGCGTCCGTGGTCGTCCTGCTCTGCGGTCCGGTGCTCGACCTCGACGTGCCCGCCGCGCTGGACGGGGTCGCGCGCGAGGCGACTGCGGAGATGTTGACCTTGTGCCGTCAGCTCGACGAGCGGCCCACCCCGCTAATCGTCGTCACGCAGGACGTGTCGGTCACCGGCACCGTGGTCGAGCGCGCGCGGCCGGGGCACGCGATCCTGGCTGGCCTGGCGCTGGCCCTGCCCGAGGAGAACCCCAAACAGGGCGTCCGTGTAGTGGACCTGTCCTCGCTCGACGACACGTCGGAGCGCCTCGACGCACTGGTCAGAGAGCTGGACTCCCCACCCGTGCCTTCCGGTGCGGAGTCGGTCGCCTGGCGTCGGGGGCGTCGGCTGACCAAGGTGCCGCTCCTGGGTGAAGCGCTGCATCCGGACCGCCCAGCCCGGCTGCGGGCCGACGGTCGTTATCTGATCACGGGCGGCGCCGGCGGCGTGGGTAGCGCCGTCGCGCGCTTCCTCGCCGGGCGCGGGCACCCCGAGATCTTCCTGACCGGGCGATCGCCTGCCGCACCGCCCGGCCTGCTGGACCAACTCCAGGAGCTGGGCGCCACCGCGCACTACGTGACGGCAGACCTGACGGTGGCCTCCGACGTCGACCGGCTGGTCGCAGGCCTCCCGACCTTGGATGGTGTCTTCCACGCGGCCGGGCTGGCCAGCGTCGGAGCACTCCGGTCCGTCACGGAAGAAGCCGTCCGCGAAGTCCTCTCCCCCAAGGTCAGGGGCACCGTGCTCCTGTCCCGAGCCCTCGACCGCCATGGGCGCCGGCCAGACACCTTCATGCTGTTCTCCTCCGTGTCCTCCGCGCTCAGCGGCTACGCCGGTGGACTGGGCTCCTACGCCGCGGCCAACGCCTTCCTCGACGCCTTCGCCGCCGCGGAGACCGCCTCCGGACGACCGGCCCAAGCGCTCAACTTCGCCGCCTGGGCAGACACCGGTATGGCGAGCTCGCCACTGCTCGCGGTGGCCGCCAGGACGCGGGGGGTGCCCCAGGTGTCGTGCGAGGCCGCGCTGGAAGCGCTGCACGACGCGACCTCTCTGGTGTCCGCGCAGCTCCTCGTGATGGACGCCGGGCAACGGACCTCGGCGGCACCAGCGCTGGAGGAGTCGGAGCCTGCTGCCCCGGTGGAGGAGACAG
>NZ_JAUNVI010000011.1 GCF_030537745.1 Ornithinimicrobium sp.
GAGGTCGCTGAGGCCCCCGCTGCTGAGGTCACTGAGGACTGAGCAGGCGCATCCGCCCCATCCACACCACTCGAATTGTTGTTGCTGAACCTGAACAAGGAGCGAAACACAACCCATGGCGAACTACACCGCCGCTGACATCAAGTCCCTTCGCGAGTCCACCGGCGCCGGCATGATGGACGTCAAGAGGGCCCTCGACGAAGCCGACGGCGACCTGTCCAAGGCGACCGAGATCCTGCGTGTCAAGGGCCTCAAGGGCGTCACCAAGCGCGAGGGCCGCTCGGCCTCCAACGGACTGGTCCGCGTCCACGTGGACGGTGGGGCCGGCACCCTGGTCGAGGTCAACTGCGAGACCGACTTCGTGGCCAAGGGTCAGAAGTTCGGCGAACTGGCTGACCAGGTCCTCGCGCAGGCGGTCGCCGTCCAGGCGGCCGATGCCGAGACACTGCTGGCCTCCGACCTGGACGGCCAGACCGTCAAGGAGCTCCTCGACGAGGCCAACGCGGCCATCGGCGAGAAGATCGAGGTCCGCCGGGTCGCGCGGGTGGAGGGCGACCAGGTCGTCTCCTACCTGCACAAGACCAACCCGGACCTGCCACCGCAGATCGGCGTCCTGCTCGCGACCACCGGTGGCTCCACGCAGGTGGCTCGAGACATCGCGATGCATGTCGCGGCGTTTGCGCCGACCGTGCTGACCCGTGATGACGTCGACCCGGCAACCGTGGAGAGCGAGCGCCGCATCGCCGAGGAGACCGCTCGCGAGGAGGGCAAGCCGGAGCAGGCACTGCCCAAGATCGTCGAGGGCCGCGTCAACGGCTTCTTCAAGGAGAACGTCCTGCTGGACCAGGCGTTTGCCAAGGACAACAAGAAGACTGTCGCGCAGGTAGCGAAGGAGGACGGCGCCGCCGTCACCGGCTTCGCCCGCTTCAAGGTCGGCGTTTGATCGTGCATCACTCTCGTCGCCACTGGTGACGGGGGAGGGGGCCGGGTCCGGATGGGGCCGGCCCCTTCCGCATGTCTGACCATCTCTTCCTCGACCAGGCTCGTATGGCAGGATCGAGCGACTGCCCACTGCCCTCGGAGGATCCGTATGACCGCATCCGTGCCTGCCCCGACGCTGCCCTCAACCGCGACTGACCCGGCTGCGGGGATGACTCCGAACGTACCCCACAGCGGGCGCCGGGTGCTCTTGAAATTGTCCGGCGAGGCGTTTGGCGGCGGTAATGTCGGAGTGGACCCTGAGGTCGTCCGAGGGATCGCCCGACAGATCGCGACGGCGGCGCGCCAGGGCGTGCAGATCGCTGTCGTGATGGGCGGCGGCAACTTCTTCCGGGGTGCCCAGCTCCAGCAACGAGGTATGGAGCGGGCTCGGGCGGACTACATGGGCATGCTGGGCACCGTGATGAACTGCCTCGCGCTCCAGGACTTCCTGGAGAAGGAAGGGATCGACACGCGGGTGCAGACCGCGATCACGATGGGCCAGGTCGCCGAGCCCTACATCCCGCGTCGGGCGATCCGGCACCTGGAGAAGGGCCGAGTGGTCATCTTCGGCGCTGGCGCCGGCATGCCCTACTTCTCCACCGATACGGTCTCGGCCCAGCGCGCGTTAGAGATCAAGTGCGACGCCGTCCTGATGAGCAAGCACGGGGTCGACGGGGTCTACACCGCCGACCCACGGACCGACGACACCGCGGTCAAGCTCGAGGAGCTGACCTTCGAGGAGGCCCTCGTCAGCAACCTCCGGGTCGTCGATGCGGCGGCCTTCAGCCTGTGCATGGACAACGACCTGCCGATGCTGGTTTTCGGCATAGACGGGCAGGACGCCATCACCCGTGCCCTGTGTGGTGAGAAGATCGGCACCAGAGTCATTGCCGGCTGACCGGTCGGCGCCGGCGCCAGGCGCCGACGACTACCCCTGATGACCAATTTCCCGACGCTAGACGCAAGGAGCGACCACGATGTCCGAGGTCATTGAGATGGCCCTCTTGGAGGCCGAAGAGAAGATGGAAAAGGCCCTGGAGGTCGCGCGTGAGGACATGTCCTCGATCCGCACCGGGCGTGCCCATCCGGGCATGTTCGCCCGGCTCGAGGTCGACTACTACGGGTCGATGACGCCCTTGCAACAGTTGGCGTCCTTCACCGTCCAGGATGCCCGCACGCTGCTCATCACCCCCTATGACAAGGGCTCGATGGGAGAGATTGAGAAGACCCTGCGCAACTCGAACCTGGGTGCCAACCCCAGCAACGACGGCGCGGCTATCCGTATCGTCATGCCCCAGCTGACCGAGGAGCGCCGCCGGGAGTACATCAAGCTGGCGAACACCAAGGGCGAGGACGCGAAGGTCTCGGTCCGACACGTCCGCCGCCACGCCAAGGACATCATCGACAAGTCCGTCAAGGACGGCGACATCGGCGAGGACGAGGGCGCGCGTGCGGAGAAAGAGCTGGAGTCCCTGACCAGGAAGCATGTCGACAACGTCGATGAGATCCTCCAGGCCAAGGAGGCCGAGCTGCTCGCTGTCTGAGCAGCCCGGCGTCCCTGCGTGCGCGCACCTTCCCGCACCACCATCTGAGCCATGGCTGACATCGAGTCCAAGGTGAGCGAGTCTCGACGCACCCATCGGGCGCGCCGGGAAACGGCTGCTGCGGGGGCCAAGCGATCCCGCGCCGGACGCAACCTGCCGGTCGCGATCTCGGTCGGTCTGCTGCTCGCCGCCGTGGTGATCGGCAGCCTGGTCTTCTATCCGTGGGTGTTTGTCGCGCTGGTCACGATTGCCGCAGGCGTGGGGGTGTGGGAGGTAGACCACGCCTTTCGGGCCGGGCGGATCTGCCCGCCGTTCCCGCCGGTGCTGCTGTCGATCGCGCTGGTGCCGCTCGCCTACGTCTGGGGAGCCGAGGCGTTGGCTATCGGGTTTGCCGCGTCCGTCGCGCTCATCCTGCTGTGGCGCTCCGTCGGGCCCAAGGAGGACGCGGCCCGGGACGTCGCTGGCGGTGTGTTCATCGTGGCCTATGTGCCGTTGCTGTGCGCGATCGCCTCCCTCATGGTGAGCGCGCCGGACGGCGTCGGGAGGGTCCTCACCTTCATCCTCGTCACGGTGGCCAGCGACACCGGGGGGTTTGCCGTCGGTGTGTTCAAGGGACGCAGCCCGATGGCTCCCTCGCTGAGCCCGAAGAAGTCCTGGGAGGGCTTCGCCGGGTCGGTGGGGACCAGCGCATTGGTCGGTGCCGCTGCGGTGTTCCTCCTCCTCGACGGCAGATGGTGGGTGGGTCTGCTCGTCGGCGCGGTCGCAGCGGTCTTCGCCACGGTGGGTGACCTCGCCGAGTCTTCCATCAAGAGGGACGTCGGCATCAAGGACATGGGCAACGTGCTGCCCGGCCATGGGGGCGTGATGGACCGGCTGGACTCCATGGTGGTGACAGCACCCGTCTGCTGGGTCCTGCTCAGTCTGTTCGTCTAGGGACCAACCAGCGTCGCGGTGATGGGACACTGGTAGGGATGACCACTGAACTTCCTACCCCCAGCATCGGTCGGCCCACGCCCGGCACCCTGACTTTCACCGCGCCCCGGCGCGGCAAAGCCCCCGTCCACCTGGCCGACTTCGACCTGGCCGGTCGCAAGGCCTGGGCGCAGGAACTCGGGCTGCCCGGCTTCCGCGCCGACCAAGTGTCGAGGCACTACTTCGAGCGCTTGACCAGCGACCCCGCCGACATGACTGACCTGCCCAAGGACGGTCGAGAAGGCCTCGTCGCTGGCCTGCTACCGGCCCTGCTCACTCCGGTCCGCACGCTGACCGCGGACGACGGCGCGACTCTGAAACAGGTGCACCGCCTCCACGACGGTGCGATGGTCGAGTCGGTGCTTATGCGCTACCCCGGCCGCATCACCATGTGCATCTCCAGCCAGGCCGGCTGCGGGATGAACTGCCCGTTCTGCGCGACCGGGCAGGCCGGCCTCACCCGCAACCTGTCCACCGCCGAGATCGTCGAACAGGTGGTTGCTGCGGCACGCGCCCTGCGCCACGGCGAGCTCGGCACCGCCCCCGGCGAGACGGCGGATGCTGGCGATGGCCACGAAGCGGACGAGCTCGAGGGTGCCGGCTCCGATGAGGCGGTCCACGAGGCGCTTCGGGTCAGCAACGTCGTCTTCATGGGTATGGGCGAGGCGCTGGCCAACTACAAGGCCGCGATCGGGGCGATCCGCCGCCTGGTGGACCCCGCCCCAGAAGGTTTGGGCATGTCGGCCCGCCACGTCACGATGTCCACCGTCGGCCTGGTGCCCGCGATCGACAAATTGGCTGCCGAGGGCATCCCCGTCACCCTGGCGCTCAGCCTGCACGCACCCGATGACGAACTGCGCGACGAGCTCGTCCCCATCAACACCCGGTGGAAGGTCGACGAGGCGCTCGACGCCGCCTACCGCTACTTCGAGGTGACCGGTCGCCGGGTCTCTATCGAGTACGCCCTGATCCGCGACATCAACGACCAAGCCTGGCGCGCCGACCTCCTCGGCGAGAAGCTCAACGCTCGCGGGCGCGGCTGGGTGCACGTCAACCCCATCCCGCTCAACCCGACTCCCGGCAGCAAGTGGACGGCCTCCAAGCGGGGGGTCGAGCAGCAGTTCGTCGAGCGGCTGCGCGCGCACGGCATACCGACCACCGTCCGCGACACTCGTGGCTCCGAGATCGACGGCGCCTGCGGCCAGCTCGCCGCAACGGTATGACGTCCAGGCTGGCCTAGGTCTCTGCGGAGGCGAACTCCAGCAGCGCTGCTGTGCGCGCGTCCGGCCCCGACCGGTCAATCCGGGAGACGGCGGACACGATGGCGTTCACGCGACTCCAGGCCAGCAGGCGCGCCACTCCCTGCGGGCCCCCCAGTCCGACCAACGGCGCCAGCGCCCGGAGTCGTGTGGTCCACCCGTGCGGACAGCCGCCTCCCAGGCGGGGCGGGGGACGTATGGGCGGACCTTCGGCCCGGCCTGCCGGGCACCGATCCGCTCGAACATCTCCTCGCAACGCTCCTCCAGGAAACCCTCCACCCCGGTGACGGTCGTGCCGTGCACGTCACGAAGAAGCTCGGCCCACTGTGCCGGCGTCGGGGGCGCAGCGCGGAGGCTCGCGACTGGGTGCCCGGGCACGATGCGTTCCATCAGCACGGCCCCGGCCTCCGAGGCAATCACGCGCGGGACCCGAGGCCCCGCCTCATACAGGTCCTCGACCGTCAGGTCCCAGCGCCCGACGATCCCGCCCACCAGGGCCGGGAGACGCCGCGCGAAGGCGGCTGCCGGCACCTGACCGAAGCGGTCCACCAGTGCCAGGCCCGCACGCGTGAGGCGGTCATCGGAGACCGGCGACGTGCGGCCTGCCCCGGCGACCCATCAGCGCCACCCATCACGGCGCCAGGAGAGCGGCTGCCTCGCCGACGGTATCGACCAGGTGGATCGCCGAGGCCATCCGTCGGCCCTTGCCGAGCGCCCGCAGCACAGGCCACACCGGCAGCTGCTGCGTCCACTGCGCTCGCCCCACGAGGACGAGAGGTGCCAGCGGAGCGTCTGTGGCCTCGACCGCGTAGTAGAGGCGCGTGGCCATCGCAAAGATCTCCTGCACCGTCCCAGCCGCGCCGGGCAGGACGACCAGACCGCCGCCGCAATGAGCCATCAGCAGATCCTCGCGCAACGCATTGGAGAAGAACTTCGCGATGAGCTGGGCGAAGGCGTTGGGCGGCTCGTGGCCGTAATACCACGTGGGGATCCCCAGGCTCCGGAGCGGGCGCGGCCCAGGCCGGTCGTAAGCCTGGAGGCGGAAATCCAACGCGGGCCGGACCCAGGCCCCGATGTCGGGGGAGAAGTCCGGCACGCTCGCCAGCGCGTGCAGTGCGCCGATCAATTCGTCCTCGTCGGCGGCCCACGCACCGAGGTTGGCCGCCTCCATGGCCCCGGGCCCGCCACCGGTCACCACGAGGGTGTCGGTCTGCGCCAGCCGGTGCCCGAGAAGGGCGGCCGCCGCGTAGTCGTCGGTGCCGCGACGCAGCGCGTGCCCACCCATCACCCCGACCACCCGGCGGCCTTCGACGACGTGCGCCAGGGCGTCGGACATGGCGTCGTCGTGGATCGCCCGCAGCGCCGTCACATAGGCGTCGTGCCGTAGGGCGGCATTCTCGAACCACTGGTAGGTGCGGGCGTCCACGGTCGCCGCATAGCCGTCGTGCTCCAGGCCGGCATACAGCTCCTGGGCGGTGTAGAGCCGGGCCCGATAGGGATCGACAGGGGCGTGCGGCGCGGGCGGGAAGACGATCGACCCGTGCGCTCGTAGGTGTGCCTCGACCTCCTTGTCGAGCCGCCCCCCGAGGACCACGATGTCGGTCAGGTCTTCCCGAGCCAGCAGCAGCTCGCGCTGAGGATGACCGACCAGGTCGAGGGCCTGCAGCCGGAGGCTGTGCAGAGGGACGGGTGAGCGCAGGAGAGCCTCCCACGTCGTCTGGTCCTCCACCTCCCGGCCCGCCACCGCAGACAGCCCCTCCGCGCGGGGATAGCGGACCTCCGCGGTGTCACCGCAGCCGACCGGCATCGACAGGACGCGGGCACTGACCGGTCGGGTGCTGCGCTTCATACCGCAGACCCTACGGGGGGTGTTGGATGAGGGCATGAGCACCGATGCGCAACGGGAATACCGCGAGACCGTGGCAGCGAGCCTGACCGACCCGGACGGGTTCTGGGGCGAGGCCGCCAAGACGATCGACTGGATCACTTGGCCGGCGATGGTGCTGGACGATCGCGACCCGCCGTTCTACCGATGGTTTGGTGGTGGCCGTCTCAACGTCTGCTTCAGCGCCCTGGACCGGCACGTCGTCCATGGGCGGGCCGACCAGACGGCGCTGATCTACGACAGTCCGGTGACGGGGGTCGTTAAAACTTTCTCCTACTGCGAGCTGCTTGACCTGGTCGCCCGCTTCGCCGGGGTGCTGCGCGACCTGGGGGTGCGCAAGGGGGAGCGGGTCGTCATCTACCTGCCGATGATCCCGGAGGCGGTCATCGCGATGCTGGCCTGTGCTCGGATCGGTGCCGTGCACTCTGTCGTCTTCGGCGGCTTTGCTCCCGCCGAGCTCGCGGCGCGGATCGAGGACGCTGCGCCGAAGGTCATCGTCTCCGCGTCGTGCGGCATCGAGCCCTCCCGCGTCATCCTCTACAAGCCGATGCTCGACGACGCCATCACCCGGTCGGCGCACAAGCCCGATTACTGCGTCATCGTGCAACGCCCCGAGCAGCCGTGCGAGTTGGGCCCGCGCGACCTGGAATGGGCCCAGCTGATGCACCCCGATGCAGTCGCCCCGGCCGAGTGCGTGGCGGTCGAAGCCACCGACCCGCTCTACGTGCTCTACACCTCCGGCACGACCGGCAAGCCGAAGGGCATCGTGCGAGACAGCGGTGGCTATGCGGTGGCGCTGTGTTGGTCCATGACCAACCTCTTCGGACTGCAGCCGGGGCAGACGTGGCTGTGCGGCTCCGACGTCGGTTGGGTGGTCGGCCACTCCTACATCGTCTACGGCCCGCTGCTGGCCGGCGCGACGACGATCCTCTACGAAGGGAAACCGGTCGGCACCCCCGATGCCGGCGCCTACTGGCGGATGATCGAGGAGTATGGCGTCACCGCCGCCTTCACCGCGCCGACGGCGCTGCGGGCGATCAAGAAGCAGGACCCGGACGCCTCGCTGGCAGCCGCGCATGATCTGTCCTCGCTGCGGACGTTGTTTCTGGCGGGGGAGCGACTCGACCCGGACACCTGGACCTGGGCCACGGAGAACCTTGGCGTGCCCGTCATCGACAACTGGTGGCAGACCGAGACGGGCTGGCCGGTCGCGACCAACCCGGTCGGCGTCGCGCTCTTCGACATCAAGCCGGGCAGCGCCACGTTGCCGACGGTCGGCTATGACGTGCGCGTCCTTGACGAGCAGGGCAAGGAGGTGCCGCCCGGCACCGAGGGCGCGATCTGCGTCAAGCTGCCGCTGCCCCCCGGCACCCTCCCCACGCTCTGGCGGGACGACGACCGCTATGTCTCCAGCTATCTGTCCACCTATGAAGGTCACTACCTCTCCGGGGACGGCGGCTACCTCGACGAGGACGGCTATCTCTTCGTGATGGGCCGCACTGACGACGTCCTCAACGTCGCCGGACACCGTCTCTCGACCGGTTCCCTGGAGCAGGCGCTGTCCGGCCATCCGCAGGTGGCTGAGTGCGCCGTCATCGGGGTCGCCGACGAGCTCAAGGGCCAGGTGCCGAGGGCGCTCGTGGTCCTCAAGGGCGGGGTCAATCTGGATGACTCCGGCCGGGAACGGTTGGCGCAAGAGTTGGTCCAGCGGGTCCGGGACGAGGTGGGCCCCGTGGCCGCCCTGCGCCGGGTCGACGTGGTCGAGGCTCTGCCCAAGACCCGTTCGGGCAAGATCCTGCGTAGGACGATGCGACAGATCGCCGACGGAGGCGATCCCCAGGTCCCCTCCACGATCGAGGACATCAGCGTCCTCGACGACCTGGAGGAGGTGCTGCGCAGCTGAGGACCGAGCGGTCGGGCCTGTGCATAACTTCTGCACGCCGGGCGGCAGCTTTCCTACCCTCGACCCACAAGAGATTGGTCTGCCGGGACCCGGCCGACCAGTCACGAGGGAGGGAGCACGCATGGGGTATGACGTGCGTGTTGACGTCGATCTGCTCCTCGAGCTCGCACAGCGCCTGGACGAGATCGGTGAGGACCTGGCACGGGTGGCGCAAGGGGCCGCCTCGGCCTGGCGGCTGGCTGCGGGTGCTGCCGGGAGCGGGGACCTACGGGCGGTCGCGGACGATTCGGCGAGGCGGTGGGGAGCCGGTCTGGATTGGACCGGGCACCTGGCAGCCGAGCTCTCCCACGCCACCCGCGAGTCGGCACAGGCCTACCGTGACGTCGAGGCGACCCTGGCTCGGGTCTGGACGACGCGGACGGGGCTGACGGGGCGGCACGCGCGGTGGCAACCGTGAGCACTGGCGAGTCTCTGCGCGGCGTCGGCGTCCTCGACATCTCGCCCGAAGAGCTGCGGCAGGCCGCTCGCCAGCTGCGGGGCGTCGGGGCGCAGGTCGAGGCATTGTCAGATTCCCTCGTGCTGGTCGCGGTGCGTGGACCAGATGGCTGGGCCGGCCTGGCGGCGCTGGAGCAGACCGCCCGCACGCAGGCCACCGCCCGGCTGGTGGGGCTGGCGGTCGGGCCGGGATCAGAAGCGGCCACGGTCCTGGAGCGGGTGGCCGCCAGCGCCGATGAGTGCGCCACTGCGGTGCTCAGCTGGACGCGACACCTGGAGGAGGCGCTGATCGAGCTGCACCGGCTGCGCACCCTCGGCGTGCCGCCGGACATCGTGGACCAGGAGGTCTGGCGCCGTCGGGTGGCCGAGCTGGAGGAGACGGTCGCGCGGTGCCATGGCCTCGTGGACAGGGCCGAGCTCGAGTTCGAGGAGGTGCAACGTGCCTCGGCCCGGACGATCACGCAGGCGTGGGCGCGGGTAGAGCATTCCCTAGCGACCGCCACCGTCCTGGCTCAGACCGGGCTGAAGGCCAAGTCGGCGCACGCCAGGCTCGTGACGATCGGGATCGCTGCGCCCGGCCTGTGGGCTCTGGCCGCGGCACGTCGCTCGGGGGACGCTGCCGCGCGAGCGCAGGCCGTGCTCATCGCCAGGGCCAGGCTCAAGCTGATTCGCGCTTCTGGGGTGGTGGCCGCCGTGACCAGTGCCGGGAAGAAGCTGCCGCCCTGGCTGCGCCCACCGGGCGTGGTCAGCGGACCCATCTTGGCGACCGGCCAGTGGTGGGGCGCCTGGAGTGATCTTCAGGACGGTGGTGGCTACACCGGCTGGCGGGGCGAGACGACGAAGTTCTTTGCCGGACTCGCGGTGGTGGGCATTCCCGCCAGCTTCGTGGTCCTGGCACCGCCCGTGGCCCTGACCGGGATCACTATGACCGCCAGTTATTCGGTGTGGATGAGCGGCAACTGGATCTATGACAACCGTGGGCGGATCGCGGACGCCCGCGATCAGATCCGCGAAGCGGACGAGGCGCTCGCCACGTGGACCGAGGTCCAGTTGCACAAGGGTTATCAGTCGGCCAGCGTCCTGTCAGGCCTGGCGATGCAGCGCCTGCAGGTGCGCGCGGAGGATCTGGTGACGTTGGGAGGTCGCAGCGATGAGCTGACCCGGGGGTTGCGTGAGCGTCTCCGGCAGCTCGGGAAGCCGCTGCGTCTTTCCGACGTGCGGGTGCCACGACTGCCGTTGGACCTGGGCAGCCCCTGGTGGAGCAGCGGCGGGCCCGGGCCGAGCAGCAGCCGGCAGTGGGGGAGCGGTCGGGGACCCATCGACATCGGCATCAGCGGTGTCCCAGGACTGGGGGCGCACGCGTGATCGAGCCACTGTTCACTCTGACCACGGCCGAGCTCGACGTGCTCACGACAGCCCACCACCGACTGCTGCTGGGTCCCGAGGCGCCCGCGGGCATGCTCGAGGGGTGCGGTGAGGACCACGAACAGGCGTCCGCGTCCCTTTTTGGCCGAGGTCTGCTTGACGCCGACGCCGCTCTGGTCGAAGACGACCCTGCGAGCGTCCTGGTGACAGGCATCCTGGACCTGCGGCTCGCCGCTGACCGGACCCTCGTGCTGCGACGCTTCCTCGGCGTGCCTATCGCGGACCGCACAAAGGCGCACGAACGCAGCAGCGCGCGGATCGTGCACCTTGTGCCAGAGGCCGCGTCCTGCCTCGAGGACGTGCACGAAGCCGGCCTGCACACCTTTTCGATCGTGGACGCGCTCGAGGACGTGGTGCGGGTGGTGACCGATTTTCTGGTGCCCGCCGAGGCTGCGCCAGTCCGCGGCTGCGTCTCTGATGGCGTGCGGTGGCCACCGGGCGGGAGGGTCGAGGACTTGATGACCCAGCTCCAGCACCCCACGGTGCTCGCAGAAGTTTGTGACGTCACCCTCGTAGAGGGGCAGCCGCGACCTGGACAGGAACATCTGGTGGCACTGGGGCCGCGGGGTTGCTTCGTGGCCACCAGGCCCGGGCACCCGCCCGGGGTGTCCGGCCCAGGCCGCGAGGAAGGGGTGTCCGAGGCAGTCAGGCACCAGCGGCCGTCAACTGCCGGCCTGCATTTTCGGCCGGTAGGGCCGACCTGGGTCGCGCAGTGGGCCACCACGATCCTGCGATCAAGGGGCACAATGACCGGGTGACGCAGCGCACCGTGACCCTGCTCGGCTCCACCGGCTCGATTGGCACCCAGGCCGTCGACGTCGTCGACGCCTTCCCCGACCGCTTCCGGGTCGTGGCCATCGCGGCTGGCGGGTCCGACCTGGGTCAGCTGGCCCGGCAGGCGGTCCACCTACAGGTCGAGCAGGTCGCCGTCGCCAACGGCGACGACACCACTCTTGCCCAGTTCGCCGACGCTCTCGAGCACGCGGCCCGCGCTGGGGGCCGCACGGCATACCGCCCCCAGATCCTCTCCGGCCCGGACGCAGCCACCACGGTGGCCGGCAACGGAGCCGATGTCGTGCTCAACGCGATCACCGGAAGCATCGGGCTGCGGCCCACGCTCGCGGCCCTCGCCGCAGGGAGCACGCTGGCGCTGGCCAACAAGGAGTCACTGATCGTCGGTGGGCCGGTCGTCAAGGCAGCGGCCGCGCCTGGCCAGATCGTGCCCGTCGACTCCGAGCACAGCGCAATCGCACAGTGCCTGCGCGGCGGGTCGCGCCAGGAGGTCCGCAAACTGGTCCTGACCGCCAGTGGAGGACCGTTCCGCGGGATGACCCGCAGCCAGCTGCGCGAGGTCACCCCCCAGCAGGCGTTGCAGCACCCGACCTGGGACATGGGCGTGGTCGTGACCACCAACTCGGCCACGCTGGTCAATAAGGGCCTGGAGGTCATCGAGGCCCACCTGCTCTTCGACGTGCCTTTTGATGACATCGAGGTGGCGGTCCACCCGCAGTCCGTGGTCCACTCGATGGTGGAGTTCATGGACGGCTCGACCCTCCTGCAGGCTTCGCCCCCCACCATGACCATCCCGATCGCCCTGGGAATGTCGTGGCCCGACCGGTTGACCCAGGTCGCCCAAGCCTGCGACTGGACCCGGGCTGCCACCTGGGAGTTCCTCCCCCTCGATGAGGAGGCCTTCCCGGCCGTCCGGCTGGCCGTTCAGGTCGGGCGAGAGGGAGGGACCTTTCCGGCCGTCTACAACGCTGCCAACGAGGTAGCCGTAGCGGCGTTCCATGCCGGTCAGCTCCGGTTCACCGATATCGTGGACCTCATCGGGGAGGTCGTGGACGAGCACTCGACGGCAGCCGGGAACGGATCGGCCGCCTCGGGGGTTGATCTGACCGTGGACCAGGTGCTCGCAGCAGACACCTGGGCCCGCACCACAGCAGCCGACCGGATCGGGGCCATCAGCATGAGCAAGGAGTCGACCCCATGATGTATCTCTTGGGCGTCCTCATCGCCGCGGCGGGGGTGGCCCTCTCCATCGCGCTCCACGAGGTCGGCCACCTCGTGCCGGCCAAGATCTTTGGCGTCAAGTGCACGCAGTACATGGTCGGTTTCGGCAAGACCATCTGGTCCCGGACCCGGGGCGAGACGGAGTACGGCCTGAAGTTGATCCCGCTCGGCGGTTACGTGCGGATGATCGGCATGTTTCCCCCCCGCGCCCAGGACCACGGCAAGCTGCGTCGCTCCAGCTCCAACCCGCTGCACCTGATGATCGAGCAGGCGCGGCAGGACTCCCTCGATGAGATCCAGCCTGGGGACGAAGACCGCGCCTTCTACCAACGCCCCGTGTGGCAGCGGCTGATCATCATGGGCGGTGGCCCGCTGATGAATCTTGCCATCGCGACCGTCCTGATCGGCATGATCCTGACCGTCCACGGCATCGGCGTGATCAAGCCGACGGTGGCCGCGGTGGCCCAGTGCGCCAACGTCGATGTCACCGACGAGGACTGTGCCGGGCAGGCCCCCTCACCAGCGCGGGCTGCTGGGCTGCAGGTCGGTGACACCTTCGTCTCCGTCGACGGGACCCCGGTCTCCACCTGGCCAGAGACGACCTACGCCATCCAGAATGCCGGCGACCAGGCGATCTTCGTCGTCGAGCGCGGTGGCCAGCGCCGGACCGTCACCGCCGAACTGGTGATGCGCGACCGTCCGCTGATGACCCCCGATGGCACCGTGCAGGTCGACGCCGAGGGTCAGCCCGTCCTGGGTCAGGTCGGCTTCCTGGGCGCGACCCCGACGCTGGCGATGGAGAAGCAACCGGTCACTGCGGTGCCCGGCTATGTCGGCGAGATGTTTACCGGCACCGCCACCGTGGTCCTGACGCTGCCGCAACGACTGGTCGACATCAGTCAGGCTGCGTTCGGGACCGAGGAGCGCGACCCCAACGGACCCATGTCGGTCGTCGGCGTCGGCCGGGTCGCCGGTGAGGTGGCCGACGGCGGCTTCTCCGACAGCCCGGTGCCGCTGGGAGACCGGATGTGGTTCCTCGTCTCGCTGATCGCCTCGCTCAACATGGCGTTATTCGTCTTCAACCTCATCCCGTTGCTGCCGCTGGACGGAGGGCACATCGCCGGCGGGCTGTGGGAGGCGCTGAAGAAGGGCTGGGCAAAGGTCCGAGGGTTGCCGATGCCAGGGCCGGTCGACACCGCCAAAGCACTGCCTGTCGCGTATGCCGTGGCCATCGGCCTGCTGGGGATGACGGCGCTGCTGGTGTATGCCGACATCGTCCGACCGATCAGTCTGGGCTGACATCCAGACAGGCCTGCCACAATGGGCCACATGACAGCTGGTATCCCCATCTCCCTCGGCATGCCTGCCGCGCCCGCCCCCGTCCTCGCTCCGCGGCGCAAGACCCGCAAGATCCGGGTCGGCAAGGTCGAGGTCGGTGGTGACGCCCCCATCTCGGTGCAGTCGATGACCACCACGCAGACGACCGACATCAACGCGACGTTGCAGCAGATCGCCGAGCTCACCGCCACCGGATGCGACATCGTTCGTGTGGCCTGCCCGACCCAGGACGATGCCGAGGCGCTGACTGCGATCGCTAAGAAGTCGCAGATCCCTGTCATCGCAGACATCCACTTCCAGCCCAAGTACGTCTTCGCGGCGATCGACGCGGGCTGTGCGGCCGTCCGGGTTAACCCGGGCAATATTCGCAAGTTCGACGACCAGGTCAAAGAGATCGCCCAAGCGGCAAAAGATGCCGGCGTGTCGATCCGGATCGGCGTCAACGCCGGATCGCTCGACCCACGCCTGCTCCGTAAATACGGCAAGGCCACCCCGGAGGCGCTCGTCGAGTCCGCGGTCTGGGAGGCCGGCCTGTTCGAGGAGCACGACTTCCACGACTTCAAGATCTCGGTCAAGCACAACGACCCTGTCGTGATGGTGCGGGCCTACGAGTTGCTGTCCGAGCGCGGCGACTGGCCGTTGCACCTGGGCGTCACCGAGGCCGGTCCGGCCTTCCAGGGCACGATCAAGTCGGCCGTCGCGTTCGGTGCGCTGCTGTCCAAGGGCATCGGTGACACTATCCGCGTCTCCCTCTCCGCCCCGCCGGTCGAGGAGGTCAAGGTCGGCAACCAGATCTTGCAGAGCCTTAACCTGCGCCCGCGCAAGCTCGAGATCGTCTCGTGCCCGTCCTGCGGTCGCGCCCAGGTCGACGTCTACAAGTTGGCTGACGAGGTCACCGCCGGCCTGGAGGGTCTCACCGTCCCGCTGCGGGTCGCCGTCATGGGATGCGTCGTCAACGGGCCCGGTGAGGCTCGGGAGGCAGACCTGGGAGTCGCCTCCGGCAACGGCAAGGGCCAGATCTTCGTCAAGGGCAAGATCATCAAGACCGTCCCGGAGTCGCAGATCGTCGAGACGCTGATCGAGGAGGCGATGCGGATCGCCGAGGAGATGGAAGCCAACGGTGAGGGCGTCGAAAGCGGCGCCGCCACCGTGTCTGTCGGGTGAGCCCGCCGCACCCCTGGTGAATGGCCCCCTTCCAGCACCCAGGCGCCTGCACCAGATACCTTTTGCCCATGACGCCCGATGCCCCCGACAGCGCGGAGGCCCGGCGTTCCACCTGGGACGACGGGGTGAGCGCCACGCACCTGCTCGCACGCCCCGACTTGTCGGTGGATCATCTCCTCCTCCCTCCGGGTTCGGGCCTGAAGACCCATAGTCACCACCGGTCGCGGCAGTACTTCCACGTGCTGCAGGGTGAAGCGACCTTCATGCTTGGTCCACGGACACTGACCGTCGCGGCCGGCGCCGGCCTGGAGGTGCCGCCCCGGCTGCGTCACCTGGTGCGCAACGACAGCACCGAGGACGTGCAGGTCATGCTCTCGAGCGCGCCCCGCCCCTCGGGACCGCCCCGCTCCGTGAAGCAGCGCCCGCTCCAACGTGAAGGGATCGTGCTCGGCTCCTACTTCCGACGCACGCGCCCCGGCGACCTGACCACCATCGTGTCCATCGAGGAGGACGTCGACACCCGGCAGTGGATCGGCCAGGGCGGGTTAGCGTGGCACACGCAGATTCTTTCCGACCGGGACATGGAGCACTGGGTGCTCGTTGATCGGTTGGACCGCATCGTCGCCTTCGGGATCCTGGCGGGTGTCAGCAGCGCCGGCCACGTCGAGCTTCGCCGGATGGTCGTGGCCCCCGAAGGTCGCGGACAGGGTCTAGGGCGGGTGCTCCTGCGTCACCTGCTCGAGCACGCTCGAGCCCGTCCCAGCGTGTCCCGGGTGTGGCTGGACGTCGGCGTCGACAACCTGCGTGCGCGCAACCTCTACCGTGGCTTCGGCTTTACGGAGAAGCCGGCACCACCGTGGGCCAGCCTGCTGGAGAACGGCTACTACCTGGAATGGAACGCGGAGGAGCACTGATCGGTATGTCGATGCCTGGCTTCCTGCCTGTCCGTCAGCTCGTCCTGGTCGACCTGTTGGGGATGATGGCCGCGACCCATCCGGGGGAGCGGGCCGTGATCGCCGTCGACGGCCCGGAGGGCGTGGGCAAGAGCCGGCTCGTCGGTGAGCTGGTCGCCTTGGCGCCACTGGTGGCCGGTCGTCAGGTCCTCTCGGTCGGCATCGACGGTTTCCACCGTCCACGCGCGCAGCGTCCTGCTGCGCAGGGATCACCGGAGAGCTATTACCGAGACTCTTACGACTACGACGCCTTCGAAGACCTGGTGCTGCGACCGTTCCGGGCCGGACGGGCGATTGTCCCAGCGGCCTGGGACGGCCGCACTGACCGTCCGGTCCATCCGGACCCGCTCCTCTGCGAGGAGGACGCGCTGCTTCTGGTGGAGGGCCTCTTCCTCCGGCGGCCCGAGCTGGTTCAGGGCTGGGACGCGACCTGCCTGGTGACTGCCCCGGCGGCCGTCACCGTGCCCCGTAGCCACGCGCGTTTTCCGGACAAACGGGTCCCCGGCGACGAGGATCCGACTCACCCGGCCAACCGACGCCACCGCGAGGGACAGCGTCTCTATCGGCAGCAGGCGAGGCTGCATCAACCCACCTGGATCGTTGACAACACCGATCTGCAGCGACCCCAGCTCATCGAGCCCGATCCGGAGGAGCCGCAGTGGTTCGAGCAGGGTTGAGGAGAAGGTTCGGGCCTGCGGCTCGCGCCGCCTGATCCGCGGCCTCGTCGGCTACCTCCTTCTCCTGTGCCTCGGTGTCCTCGTCGACCCAGTCAAAGGTGCGGGTCACCGCCTTTTTCCAGTTGCGGAACAGGCGCTCGCGCTCGGCGTCGTCCAGCTGCGGGCTCCAGCGCTGGCCCTCCTCCCAGTTGTCGATGACGTCCTGCTCCCCATCCCAGAAGCCGACCGCGATCCCGGCTGCGTAGGCCGCTCCGAGAGCGGTCGTCTCCGCGACCTTTGGCCGCACGACGTCGACGCCCAGGATGTCCGCCTGGAACTGCATGAGGGTCTCGTTGGCGACCATGCCGCCGTCGACGCGCAGCTGCGCCACTTCGACTCCGGAGTCGGTGTTCATGGCGTCGAGGACCTCGCGGGTCTGGAACGCGGTGGCCTCCAGCGCCGCCCGCGCGATGTGGAACTTGTTGACGTAGCGGGTCAGACCCACGATGGCGCCGCGAGCGTCGTCCTTCCAGTAGGGGGCGAAGAGCCCGGAGAACGCGGGCACGATGTAGCAACCGCCGTTGTCGTCGACCTGCTGGGCCAGCTCCTCGATCTGCTCGGTGTGTGTGATCAGGCCGATGTTGTCGCGCAGCCACTGCACGAGTGAGCCGGTCACCGCGATCGAGCCTTCCAGGGCGTAGACGGCGGCCTGGTCACCGAGCTGGTAACAGACCGTGGTCAGCAGGCCGTTCTCGCTGGGCACGATCTCGGTCCCGGTGTTGAGCAGCATGAAGTTGCCGGTGCCGTAGGTGTTCTTGGACATCCCTTTCTCGAAGCAGGCCTGTCCGAAGGTGGCCGCCTGCTGGTCACCGAGGATGCCGGCGATCGGCACCTGCAGCTTGTTGCTCTCGCCATACACCTCCGAAGAGGACTTGATCTGCGGGAGCATGGACAGCGGGATCCCCATGTCGGCGGCGATCGACTCGTCCCAGCTCAGCGTCTGCAGATCCATGAGCATGGTGCGGGACGCATTGGTGACGTCGGTGACATGCACCCCGCCGTCCGTGCCGCCCGTCAGGTTCCAGACCAGCCAGGAGTCGGTGTTGCCGAAGAGCAGGTCTCCGGACTCGGCCTTCTCGCGAGCACCGTCGACGTTGTCCAGGAGCCACTTGATCTTGGGGCCGGAGAAGTAGGTCGCCAAGGGCAGGCCACAGATGTGCTTGTACTTGTCCGCACCCTCCGCACCCTCCTCGCCACCGAGCTCGGCGACGATCCTGGAGGTGCGTGTGTCCTGCCAGACGATGGCGTTGTAGACGGCCTTGCCGGTCGTCTTGTCCCACACCACCGTGGTCTCACGTTGGTTCGTGATGCCGATGGCCGCCAGATCGACGCCGGTCAGGTTGGCCTTGCCCAGAGCCAAGCCGATCACCTCACGGGTGTTGTCCCAGATCTCGGCTGGGTCGTGCTCGACCCAGCCGGCCCTGGGCAGGATCTGCTCGTGCTCCTGTTGCCCGAGGGCATGGATCTGACCGCTCTTGGTGAACACGATGGCACGCGTGCTGGTGGTCCCTTGGTCAATGGCCAGGACATAGTCAGCCATGAGGTCTTCCCCTTACTTCGTGGTGGCCGTCAGCGGTCATAAGCAGCGGTGGCAGGACTCGGCGCGTCTGGCAGGCCCTCGAGCGGGACCATGGGCGCGATGTCCGCGGCTTCGTTCCGCACGGCTGCGGCCGCAGCGTCGTCCGGCTGCGCCGCCGCTGCGATCTCGGCCTGCGCCAGCGCCGTGTAGCCCTCGATCTCTCGGCTCGTCCGGTCGCTCGACCATCCCAGCCACTGCGCGGCGAGCGCGGCGATCTCGGGCACGGCCGCTAGCCCTTTGTTGGGGGCTTCGTAGATCAGTCGGGTGCGTCGCATCATGAGGTCCTCCAGGTGCAGCACGCCCTCGCTGTGGCAGGCGTAGGCGATCTCGGCGCGAAGGTAGGCCGGCGCCTGCTCGAGCGGCTCCGCGAGGGAGGCGTCGGTGGAGATCAGGTCGAGCAGTTCGTCCACGAGCGAGCCATAACGGTGCAGGAGATGGTCGGTGTGCTGCTCAGACCAACCGAACGTGGCCCGCAGCGAGGGCATCCGTCGTCTCATCGCGGCCTCTCCCACCGCTCCGAGCAAGGGGATCTGATCGGTGATCGAGGGCAGTTCCTCGGCCTGGTCGCCGAGCGCGAAGTCCACCGCGTCCTTGGCCATCACCCGGTAGGTGGTGAGCTTTCCGCCACCGATCACGGTCAGCCCAGGTATCGGGCTGGCGACGGTGTGCTCGCGGCTCACCTTCGCGGAGTCCGTGCCCTTTTTGGTGCCGGGCTGCAGCAGTGGCCGCAGCCCGGCATACCAGCCGATGACGTCATCTCTGGTCAGCGTCGTGGTCAGCACCGCGTTGGCATGCTCGAGGACATAGTCGATGTCCGCCGCGGTCGCGACGGGATGGGTGCGGTCCAGCTCCCACGGGGTATCGGTGGTCCCCAGGATCCAGTATCGCGACCACGGGATGAAGAAAAGGACCGACTTCTCGGTCTGGATGAACAGCCCGGAGCTGCCGTGGATGCGCTCCCGGGGGATGACCAAGTGGATGCCCTTGGACGCCAGTACCCGCAGTCCTCCCTCCGTCTGCGCCAGCGTCGAGACGTCCTCGGTCCACACGCCCGTGCAGTTGATGAGGTGCCGCGCGCGGGCCTGCAGCTCCTCGCCAGTCTCCAGGTCACGCAGCACCGCGCCCACTGCTCGGCCCGCCTCGTCCTTGACGATCCGGACCACCTGGGTGCGACTCGCGGCATACGCGCCGTAGGCGTGCGCGGTACGGACCACGGTGGTCACCAGCCGCGCGTCGTCGACCGTCGCGTCGTAATACTTCACCGCGCCGATCGCCGTGTGGTCCTTGAGGTCGGGAAACTCCTTGTGCAGGCGGGACCTGGTCGCGTGCTGGTGGATCGGGAGTGCTCGCCGCCCGGGCATGAAGTTGGCGAGCAGGTCATAGAGGGTGACCCCGGCTCCGTAGTAGGCCCGCTGCCAGAAGCGGTGCTGCAGGGGGATGAGGAAGGGCATCGGTTTGACCAGGTGCGGGGCCAGTGTCTTCAGGAGCAGCCCTCGCTCCGTCAGCGCTTCATGCACGAGCTTGAAGTCGAGCATCTGCAGATAGCGCAGCCCACCGTGCACGAGTTTGGTCGACCACTGAGAGGTGCCGGACGCCCAGTCCTGGGCCTCGACGACCGCCGTCGACAGGCCCCGCGTGGCGGCATCGAGCGCGGTGCCCGCCCCGGTCACCCCCCCGCCGATGACCAGCACGTCCAGGACCGGGCCCCCGCTGCCGCTGCGGCGCAGTGCGGTCAACGCTTGGTCGCGGCTCTCGCCGGTCAGTGCCTTTGACTGCATGTTTGCCCCTTGGTCTGTGGGATGACGCTGTTGCAAGAACTCTGGCTTCACTGTGTCACCGGCCAGCAGCGAATGCACCCGGGGCCACGTTGCCCACCGCTGGATCGACAGGGCACGGGCGGTGAGGCAGGCTGTCCTCATGCTGCGCAGCGTGGGAGCCGTGCGGGCCTTGGGCCTGGCGGACGTCGATCACGCCCTCGAGATCTGTGCGCAGGACCCGATCAGCAACGTCTTTGTGGCCGCCCGCATCATCGACAGCGGACTGGCGGGCAACCGCGGCCCGCTCTTTGGGTATGGCGTCGCGGGCGAGGAAGCCCTGTGCTGGTGCGCTGCCAACGTCGTGCCGGTCGAGGCCAACAGCCGTGCCCTGGGGGCGCTGGCCGCGAAGGTCGCCAAGCGTCGAACCTGGGCCAGCTCGCTGTTCGGCCCCGCCGACCAGGTCCTCGACCTATGGGGCCGGCTGGCCAAGAGCTGGGGTCCAGCCCGGGAGGTCCGGGAGAACCAGCTGGTGATGACGATGACTGCGCCTCCGACGTCGCTGGGGATGGCCATCGACCCGACAGTCCGGCCAGCCATCCCCGCAGAGCTCGATCTCGTGGTGCCGGCCGCAGCCGCGATGTTCACCGAGGAGATCGGCTACGCGCCCTACCAGGGCAGCGGCCTGTCCTACCGCCGCTCCGTGGCTGATCTGATCAGCAGCGGCCGGTCCCTGATCCGGGTCGAGGACGGCAAGGTCGTCTTCAAGGCGGATCTAGGGTCGGTCGCCCTGGGTGTGGCGCAGATCCAAGGGGTCTGGGTGCACCCTGCGTGGCGCGGGCAAGGGCTGGCTGCTCCGGCGATGGCTGCGGTCGTTGAGCACACGCTCGCCCACGTCGCGCCGACCGTCACCCTCTACGTCAACGACTTCAACGCAGCTGCGATCGCGACCTACCGCCGGGTCGGCTTTGTGCAGACGGGGACCTTCGCGACGGTGCTCCTTTGAGGATCCGACGTGGTCAGGAGGCAGCGAGTCTGGCGTGCAAGAAGGCCCAGGACAGTGCGTGCCAGGTGGCCCACTGGTCGGCGGTGCTGGCGCCTCCATGCCCACCCTCGGTGTTCTCCCAGTAGGTGACATCCCGGCCGAGATCCTCCAGGGCGGCGGTCATCTTGCGCGCGTGCGCGGGGTGCACCCGGTCGTCTCGCGTCGATGTCGACAAATAGACCGGCGGCGTCGGACGCTGCGGGTCCAGCAGCTGGTAGGGCGAGAACGTCTGGAGCCACTCCCACTGCTCCGCATCGTCGGGGTCGCCATACTCAGCCATCCAGGACGAGCCCGCGAGGAGGCGGTGATAGCGCTGCATGTCCAGCAGCGGCACCTGGCAGACGATGGCCCCGAAGTCTTCGGGGTACTGCGTCAGCATGTTGCCGACGAGCAGGCCGCCGTTGGAGCGTCCCGTGCACCCCAGCCGTTCGACGCGGGTTACTCGGCGGGCAACCAGGTCCCGCGCGACCGCGACGAAGTCCTCGTAGGCCCGCGGCCGTTGCGCCTGCAGGGCGGCCTGGTGCCACCGTGGGCCATACTCGCCGCCGCCCCGGATCCCGGCGACCACGTGGACGAAGCCGTGAGCCAACCAGGACCGTCCGACGATCGGATCGTAGGCAGGGGTTAACGCCTGCTCGAAGCCGCCGTAACCGTGCAGGACGGTGGGCGTACTGCCGTCGGCGGGCAGGTCGGACGGGCCGACCTGCCAGTAGGGGACCCGCGTCCCGTCGGACGAGGTCGCGAAGTGCTGCGTCACCTCCAGGCCCGCTGCGTCGAAACGTGCCGGAGCGGTCTTCAGCTGCTCCAGCGCGACTCCCGGGCCGTCCACGCGGGCGACCGCGAGCGACATCGGCTCGAGAAAGCCGGTCGTCACGAGCCATAGGTCGTCACAGGTGTCGTCGTCGACCGCAGACACGCTGACGGTCTGCAATCCCAGGTCAAGGTCAGCCGTGATGTCCTGGGAAGACCAGGCGCCAGCGGTGGTGGGGCAGTGGCGCTGCAGCTGCACCGTGTGGCGGACATCGACGAGGACGGTCGTGACCAGGTGGTGCTCGGTCCAGGTCAGGTCGACCAGGGCAGAGCGGTCATCGGGCACGAACAGGGGCGTCCAGGTGGATCGTCCCGCGAGCGCGTCGGTCAAGCTCGAGACCAGCAGTGAGCCAGCGGGCAGTGGTGCCGCTGGCGTCTCCGGCGTCGGATCGATGACCGTCTGTGCCCAAGGAGTCCAGGCGTGCCGCAGACGCAGCGCCACCCAGTCCTGATGCACCGAGACGTCGGCGCTGTCGGGGACGGGGAGTTGGTCGAGCTGGCCGTCCTCACCCAGCACCATCACCTGCTCGGTGTAGAAGGTGATGGCGCGGCGCAGGAGCGTCCGACCGGATCGCTGGTCGTGTTCGACGAAGAGCCCCAGGTCCGACTCGTCGACGGTGTGGACCACGGCAGCCGTCTCGATCGGCGTGCCGCGCTCCCACAGACGCAGGGTGCGTGGATAGCCAGAGCGGGTCGCCCCCGTCGGGTCCGCGGCCGTGGTCAGCCAGACGTGGTCGCGATCGCGCCAGGCCAACCGGCCCTTGGCCTCGGCCTTGGCGAAGCCCGCCGGCTCGGGCACCCACTCCAGGGTCGCGAGGTCGAGCTCCCGGGTGGTGCCGGCGTCCGAGCCGCCTCGGGACAGGTGCACCAGGGCCCGGTCGAAGGACGGGCGGAGGATGCTCGCGCCCTGCCACACCCACGGGATGCCCTCGGTGGCCCCCAGCGCGTCCACGTCGAGGAGCACCTCCCACTCGGGCTCGACGGTGCGGTAGGACTCCCACGTGGTGCGTCGCCATACCCCGCGCGGATGATCGGCGTCGGTCCAGAAGCCGTAGAGCAGGTCGCCGACCTGGCTGACCAGCGGGATGCGGTCGCTGGCCTCCAGCGCATCGCGGATGCCGGTGTGCAGGTCGGGATAGAGGGGCAGGGCCTGCAGCTGCCGCTCGGCGGCACGGCTGCGGGCGCTGACCCACTCCAGTGCAACTGATGACTCGACAACTTCGAGCCATAGGTGAGGGTCGGGCGTGTCCATGTGGTCACTCCATCACAGGTCGGTGACGATTCCAGGGCTGGGTTGGGGCAAGGGGCCGGGCCGGACTAAAGTGTCGAGGACGTGCGGAGACTCGTTGGCCCGCATAACTATGCATTTCCAGGAGAACCATGTCCCCCCTGCGTCGTCAGGTGCCCCGCTGGTCCGAGCTCAAGCCGCTCGTGCGGCTCGACCCGCCGTCATGGCGCCGCACCGAGGCTGCGCTGCGACGTGCTGCGACCATCGAGGACCTGCGCCTGATCGCCCGGCGCCGCACGCCACGAGCGGTCTTCGACTATGTCGACGGGGCAGCCGAGGCCGAGGTGTCGCTGGCCAGGTCCCGACAGGCCTTTGACTCCGTGGAGTTCCGCCCGCACGTCCTGCGTGACGTGCGGCACGTGGATCCGAGCATCGACCTGCTCGGGGTGACCAGCCCCATCCCGTTGATCCTGGCTCCCACCGGCTTCACCCGGATGATGCACACCGAGGGGGAGTGGGCGGTGGCCGCCGCGGCTGCGCGGGCGGGCGTGCCCTACACGCTGTCCACGATGGGCACCGTCTCGGTCGAGGACTTGGCAGCCGATGTCCCGAGCGTGCAGCGCTGGTTCCAGCTCTACCTGTGGAAGGACCGGGACGCCTCACAGGCGCTGATCCGGCGTGCGGCTGCGGCTGGCTTCCAGACCCTCATGCTCACGGTCGACACCGCGGTCGCGGGTCAACGGCTTCGCGACGTGCGCAACGGCCTGACCATCCCGCCGGCCCTGACCGTCAAGACGCTGGGCGGTATGGCGATGCACCCCCGGTGGTGGGTCAACCTGCTCACCAGCGAGCCGATCGAGTTCGCTTCGCTGCGCACGTCCGGCGGCACGGTGGCCGACCTCGTGGACCGGATGTTTGACGCCGGGGTCACCACCGAGGACCTCGCGTGGCTCCGCGAGCAGTGGCCCGGGCGGATCGTCGTCAAGGGCATCCAGCACCCGCAGGATGCCACAGACCTGGTGGACCTCGGGGTCGACGGGCTGGTCATCTCCAACCACGGCGGTCGCCAGCTCGATCGGGCCGTTGCCCCGCTGGAGCTGCTCCCACAGATCCGTGCCGCGGTCGGGCCCGAAGTGCCCCTGCTCATCGATGGCGGGGTCCGCAACGGCGCCGACATCGTCGCAGCCGTCGCCCATGGCGCTGACGCCGTGATGGTCGGACGCGCCTACCTCTACGGCCTCATGGCCGGTGGCGAGCCGGGTGTCGAACGGGCGCTGGAGATCCTCACCAGTCAGGTTCACCGCACCCTCAAACTTCTTGGCGCCACCCATCTGTCCGAGCTGACCCCCGAGCACGCTCCGCTGCGTGCTCGCGCCTGATCCATCAGTTTCACCCGCCACTCACCACCACCCCACCAATCACCACCACCCCACCCCGGAGGACCATCCATGTTGCGCACGTTCAAGACCCTTGCCATCGCCGGAACCATGACCCTGGTGCTGGCGGCCTGCGGCAGCGGCGGCGAGAGCACCGACGCTTCCGGTGCGGCCGGTGCTTCTGGAGCCGCCGATGGCCTCAAGGGCACCGGCACCGGCGCCGAGTGCACCATCGCGACCCCGATCCCGGTCGGTGCGGCCCTGTCCCTGACGGGTGCGGCCGCCTCCTATGGCGAGTCCCAGAAGAAGGGTCTGGAGCTGGCCGCCGAGGCGCTCGCCAAGAACGACAAGATCAAGTACGACCTCAAGATCGAGGATGACCAGACCGACCCCCGCCAGGGCATCACCCTCTTCGAGGCGCTGACCAAGGACAAGAGCGTCATCATCGGCCCGACGCTGTCCAACACTGCCTTCCAGGCTCAGCCGGTCGCCCAGGAGAAGAAGGTCCCCGTGCTGGCCATCTCCAACACCGCAGCCGGGATCACTGAGCAGGGCGACTACATCTTCCGCGACTCCCTGACCGAGGGCCAGGTCATCCCGCAGACCGTCGCCAAGGCCACCGAGGCGTACGGACTCAAGAAGGTCGTCGTCATGTACTCCAACGACGACGCTTTCACCGAGTCCGGGTTCAAGGTGTTCGAGGCAGCGTTGAAGGACGAGGGCGTCGAGATCGCACAGACCCTGACCTTCTCCAAGGCCGACACCGACTTCCGTCCGCTCCTGACCGAGGCCAAGGCGTCGCAGCCGGACGCGCTGGTCGTCTCCGGCTTGATCGAGGCGGCTATCCCGCTGGTCACCCAGGCTCGCGAGCTCGGCCTAGACATGCCGATCATCGGCGGCAACGGCTTCAACAACCCCAAGCTCATGTCGGACGGCGGCGAGGCGGCCGAGGGCGTCGTCGTCGGTGCCGCGTGGAACTCCGCCTCCGAGGGAGAGCTCAACACCGCCTTCCTCAAGGACTTCGAGGCCAAGTTCGGCGCTCAGCCCGACCAGTTCGCCGCGCAGGCCTACACCGGCCTGATGGTGATCGACGCTGCCGTCAAGGCCAACTGCTCGGGTGAGCGTGAGGACATCAAGTCCGGCCTGGGCCAGATCAAGGACCTGGACACCGTGCTTGGGACCTTCTCCATTAATGCTGACCGCGACGCCGAGCACGACGCTGTCGTCCAGGTCGTCAAGGATGGCGCCTTCACCGTCCTGAACTGATGCAGCAACTCCTCAACGGGGTCTTCCTCGGCTCTATCTACGCGCTGTTCGCAATCGGGTTCACGCTCGTCTTCGGCATCCTCGACCGGCTCAACCTGGCGCACCCGGCCGTCTTCGCAGTAGCGGCGTTCGTGGGCATCGAGCTGGTCGCGGTCGCGGGTATGTCGATCTGGCTGGCGATCCCCGTGGTCGCCTTGATCGGGGCGGTCCTGGGCGTGGTCATCGACGTGGTCGCCTTCCGTCCGCTTCGCGACAGACCCGACGGACACTTCGCCGGGCTGATCTCCTCGATCGGCCTGGCGGGGATGTTCATCGCGCTGCTCCTGGCGCGTTACGGGCCGGACACCCGGCGCTTCCCGGTCGACTCCTTCCCCTCGACCGCTTTCGAGGTGGCGGGGGCGCGGGTGACCGTGCTGCAGGTGGCCATCGTGGCGATCTCGATCCTCCTGATGGTCGGGCTCACCTGGCTGGTGGCCAAGACCCGGCTGGGTCGGGCCATGCGGGCAGTCGCGGAGAACCCGAAGGCGGCCACCGTCCTGGGCATCAACGTCAACCTGGTGACGGCGACCACCTTCGCGCTGTCCTCGGCGCTCGGTGCTGTCGCGGGCGTGCTCTTCGCGCTCAACGTCAACTCCGCCCAGCTGGGCATGGGGTCGGCGATCGAGCTCAAGGGTCTGGCGGTCATCATCGTCGGGGGCATGGGCTCGCTGCCCGGTGCCCTGCTGGGCGGCCTCATGCTGGGGCTGGCCGAGGTGTTCGCGGTCCAGTACATCGGCTCCAGCTGGCGGGACCTGGTGGCCTTCGGGCTGCTCTTCGCGCTGCTCATCGTCCGCCCCCAGGGCCTGTTCGGCAGTCGCCGCGTGCGGGAGGTCTGATGAGCGAGGCAGTCGTTGTCTTCATCGCCCTCAACGCGATCCTGGCCTACTCCTTCTATGCCGTGCTCGTCGCCGGCGAGCTCAGCCTTGGCCAGGCCGGGTTTGCCGCGCTCGGCGGCTTCACCGCTGCCGCCTGGGCGCCCTCGCCCGCCGAGATCGGGGAGCTGCCCTCCCTGCTGGTGGCGATCGTCATCGGCATGGTCGTCGGCTCGGTGGCCGCGATCGTGCTGGGCCTGCCCACCATGCATCTGCGTGGCGTCTTCCTGGCGATCGCGACCCTGGGATTCGCCGAAGCGGTGCGGATCTTGCTGATCAACGCGGAGTGGACCGGGGGCGCCAACGGCATGTCCGTGCCCAAGGTGGTCACTCCGCTCATCGCCTGGGTGGCCCTCGCGCTCGTCGTCTACTGGTTCTGGCGACAGGGACCGAGCAGCTTTGGTCGTGCGCTGGCGGCAATCCGCGAGGATGAGCTGGCCGCCCGCGCGATGGGTATCGACGTCGGCCGGCACCGGCTGGCCGCGTTCACCGCTGCCGGCGCCATCGCAGGACTCTACGGAGTGCTGTGGGCCTACTACGTGCGGCTGCTGGCACCGGAGGACTTCGACTTCAGCCGCGCCATCGACGGGCTGGTCACGGCCGTAGTCGGCGGCTCCACCATGTGGCTAGGGCCGTTGTTCGGGTCGGGTTTCCTCACGATGGTGCCCGAGGTGCAGCGGGTGATCGGGCTCGAGGCGAACTGGATCCGCCCCTTCCTGGCGAGCCTGCTGCTCCTGCTGGTCATCCTCTTCCTCCCCGGCGGGCTGGCGTCCTTACTGCCTCGTCGGATGGTCAAGGTGGCCACCGCCGGCGGCGACCTGAGTGGCGACCGTTCCGGCCTGATCACCCGCGCCCACCCGGTGACGGGTGAGCCGGTGGTGGCGATCCAGGGTGGTGCCAAGGCCTACGGCGGGGTGCACGCGGTCCAAGGCATCGACCTGAGCATCGGCTCCGGCGAGATCGTGGGCCTCATCGGTCCCAATGGCGCTGGCAAGACGACGCTGGTCAACATGATCAGCGGCCTGATCGCGCCGACGTCGGGCACCTTCGAGGTGCTCGGGACCGAGCCCGGCAAGACCAAGGTGCACAAGGTCGCCCAGGCGGGCGTGAGCCGGACCTTCCAGCACTCCAAGCTCTTCCCGCGCCTGTCGGCGCTGGAGAACGTGCTGGTGGGTGCGCACGCCGTGAGCCGACCGACGTTCCTGCGCCGCCTGCTGTGGCTGCCGGGCGCCCGCCGCGACGAGGCTGTCGTCATCGATCACGCCGCGCGGTGCCTAGAGCGGGTCGGTCTCTCCGACAAGGCGCGCAGTTATGCCTCGGCGTTGTCCTACGGCGACCAGCGGCGCCTAGAGATTGCCCGCGCGCTGGCTAGTGACCCGTCCCTGCTCATCCTCGACGAGCCGGCCGCGGGCATGAACCACGTCGAGGCTGACGCGCTGTCCGAGCTGATTGGCTCGCTGGCCAGCGAAGGACTCACGATCCTGCTCATCGAGCACAACGTGGGGATGGTGATGAAGACCTGCAGCCGCATCGTGGTGCTCAACTTCGGGAAGGTCATCGCGATGGGCACGCCTGAAGAAATCATGGACAATCCTGTCGTCGTCGAGGCATACCTCGGTGGCGACGAGGAAAGTGAGGAGCAGAGCGTGCGCACTGTCCATGAGGCTGGGCACGGGCCCATGGAGGAGGCACCATGACCGACACGATCCTGACGGTCGAGGACCTCGCGGTCAGCTACGGCCGGGTCCAGGCGGTCCGCGGCGTCAGTTTCTCCGTCCCTCGCGGTGGCCTGGTCACCCTGGTCGGTGCCAACGGCGCGGGCAAGTCCTCGATCATCAACGCGATCAGTGGCGTCGTGCGCCCCTCCTCGGGAAAGATCACCTTCGACGGTGCGGACATCACCCGGTCGCACGCCCACACCCTGGTGAAGAAGGGCCTGGTCCAGATCCCGGAGGGACGGCAGATCTTGGGGACGCTGACGATCGAGGAAAATCTCCAACTCGGCGCCTGGTACACCTCCGGGGCTCGTACCGACGAGGTCTACGACCGTTTCCCGGTGCTCCGGGAACGCCGCCATCTTCCGGCGGGCAGTCTCTCCGGCGGCGAGCAGCAGATGCTCGCCATCGGTCGTGCGCTGGTCGCGGAGCCATTGCTCATGCTGCTCGATGAGCCGTCCATGGGCCTGGCGCCCAAGATCGTCGATGACGTCTTCGCGGTGATCCAGGAGATCCGCGCCAGCGGGACCAGCGTGTTGCTCGTGGAGCAGAACGCTCGTCGCGCGCTGCGTGCGGCCGACCACGGCTACGTCCTGTCCAGCGGCGAGATCGTGCAGTCCGGACCGGGTACGACGCTGCTGGAGGACGAGGGCATCGTCGCGGCCTATCTCGGGATCTAGCCGCACTGGGGAAGGCCAGGCAAGGGACAGGTCCAGGTCGAGGTCAGGATTCGGCGCTGATCTCGGTCCCGCGCAGCGAGACCAGGATCCCGGCCATCATCAGGGCGCAGCCCAGCAGCATCCTTGGGCTGAGCACCTCGCCCAGGATCAGCCAACCGCCAAGGGCACCGAAGACGGCCTCGAGGCTCAGCAACATGGCGGCATGCGAGGCCTTGGCGTCCCGTTGAGCCACGACCTGCAGCGTGTAGGCCATCCCGACTGCGAGCACACCGCCGTAGAGGACTGCACCCAGCGCGGGACCGAGCCCGGTGAAGGGTGCGGCCTCGAAGAGAAAGGCTGCCCCTGTGCTGAGCAGCGCGCACGCGGCGAACTGCAGGGCCGACAACTGCAACGCATCCACCGTCTCGACGTAATGGTCGATCACCAGGATGTGGGCCGCCCAGAAGAACGCGCTGACGAGCACGAGCAGGTCGCCGGTCGCGATCGTGAAATCCTTGGTCATGCTCAGCAGGTAGAGGCCGGGCACGGCCAGCGCAAGCCCCATCCAGATCGCCACCGTCGCGCGGTGCCCAAGGGCCAGTCCGAGCACAGGGACGAGCACGATGTAGAGGCCGGTGATAAAGCCCGCCTTGCCTGCGGTCGTGCTGGCGATCCCCAACTGCTGCAAGCTGGCTGCCGTGAAGATCACCGCGCCCGTGACGAGTCCTGGCAGGTAGGGAGATCGGGGAGTGCGGCTCATGGGTGCCGGGGCCTCGCCGGCCGGAGGCCCCGGATAGGCCACCACGGTCTCGGGGGAGCGACGTCGATGACGGACCAGCCACCAGATCAGGGGGAGCAGCGACACCGCGCCGATAGCGAACCGGGCCGCGTTAAAACTCATCGCCCCCATGTGCTCGGCCCCCAGCCGCTGCGCCACGAACCCAAACCCCCAGATCGCGGCGGTGAGCACCAGGAGCAGGTTGGCCCGGGTGCGCACCGCTGGATCCGGGGCAGACGTGCGGGGTGCTTCCGGCGGCGCAGCTTGCATGCCTGCATCGTAGGCGGCGCACTGCTCTAGCCTGAGCGGTATGACGCTCGATGTCGCAGCCCTCCGCGCCCAATTTCCCGCGCTCGCCACAGGGACAGCCCACTTCGACGGGCCCGGTGGGTCTCAGACGCCGAGCTCGGTCGCGCACGCAGTCGCCGCCACCCTGGGCTCCTCGATCGCCAACCGGGGCTCTGTCACGGCAGCCGAGCAACGTGCCGACGCGGTCGTCGTCGCAGCGCGCGCGGCGATGGGGGACTTCCTCGGCACCGACCCCAGGACGGTGATCTTCGGGCGGAGCATGACTGCCCTGACCATGGACCTCGCGCGGACCCTGGCACGTTCGCACGGGTGGGGACCGGGCGACGAGGTCGTCGTCACCTCCTTGGACCACGACGGCAACATCCGCCCCTGGGTCATCGCCGCCGAGGCAGTAGGCGCCACGGTCCGGTCGGCCGAGGTCGACCCCCAGACCGGGGAGCTGCCCCTGGAGGCGGTCACCTCAGTCCTGTCCGACCGCACGCGACTCGTGGCGGTGACGGGGGCGTCCAACCTCATCGGCACCCGCCCCGACCTGCGGGCGATCATCGACGCCGCCCATGACGCCGGTGCGCTGGTGCACGTCGACGCCGTGCACCTGGCCGCCCACTCGCGCCTGAACCGCGAAAGCCTCGGCGCCGACCTCCTGGCGTGCTCGCCCTACAAGTTCTTCGGCCCGCATCTGGGCGTCACCTGCGGACGGCTCGGCCTGCTCGAGGGCCTGCGCCCGGACAAGCTGCTGCCCTCCTCGCAGGACGTCCCAGAGCGCTTCGAGCTGGGGACCTTGCCGTATGAGCTGCTCGCTGGCACCACCGCGACCGTCGACTTCATCGCCGGGCTGGCCAATGGCCGGGCTGGCGCTGCCCGGGCAGACCTGCTCAGCGCCGCCTTCGCCGCCCTGGAGGAGCACGAGGACGCCCTCCGGATCCGTGCCGAGGATGGTCTGGCCGCCATCGAAGGAGTGCGCGTCCACTCCCGGGCCACCCACCGCACTCCCACCTTGCTGTTCACCATCGACGGCGTCGAGCCAGCCGCCGTGCACCGCCACCTGGCGACCCTGGACGTCAATGCCCCCTCCTCTCACTTCTACGCCTGGGAGCTCTCACACCGTCTCGGGCTGGGGAGCGCCGGGGGGGTGCGGGTCGGGATGGCGCCCTACTCGACGCCGCGAGAGGTCGACCGACTCCTCGAGGGCGTCGCGGCCCTTGCAGGTGCCAGATGAGCGACCAGGGGTGGGCGGACACGGTGATCTGGTGGCACGTCTACCCGCTGGGCTTCGTCGGGGCACAGCCACGGGCGGCGGCCGCCGACGCCGCCGACGCCCCTGACCTGGCAGTGCAGCACCGGCTGCCCAAGCTCGTGGGTTGGCTCGACTACCTTCTGCAACTGGGTGCCAACGGACTGCTCCTGGGTCCGGTTTTCGCCTCGACCAGCCATGGCTACGACACCCTCGACCACTACCGGGTGGACCCGCGCCTGGGAGATGAGGGCGACCTGCGAGAGCTCTTCGACGAGGCGCGCCAGCGAGGGGTGCGGGTCCTCCTGGACGGGGTCTTCAACCACCTCTCCGCGGATCACCCGGTCGTGCTGCGCGCCCTCCGGCAGGACGCCTCACCGCAGGACCGGGCCTGGCTGCGGTGGGTGGGCGAGCACCCGCGCGGGTTCGAGGGCAACCTCGACCTCGTCGAGCTCGACCTGACCCACCCCCCGGTCCAGGACTACGTCGTCGAGGTGATGGACTACTGGCTCCTCGCCGGGGCTGACGGCTGGCGGCTGGACGCGGCGTACGCGCCCGGTGCGGGCGCCTGGCGACCTATCATCGAACGGGTGCGTGAGCGCCATCCGCACTGCTGGATCCTCGGTGAGGTCATCCACGGCGACTACCTGCAATTCGTGCAGCAGTCGGGGGTGGACTCGGTGACGCAGTACGAGTTGTGGAAGGCCATCTGGAGCTCACTGAACGACACCAACCTGCACGAGTTGGCCTGGGGGCTGAAACGGCACGCCGAGTTCTGCGCCGCCTTCCTGCCGCAAACTTTCATCGGCAACCACGACACCACCAGGATCGCGACCAAGCTCACTCACCCAGCGCACCTGGGGATGGCGATCGCGCTGTCCTGCCTGCTGCCCGGCGTCCCGTCCGTCTACGCGGGGGACGAGCAGGGGTTCACGGGGGAGAAGCTCGACCAGCCCGGTGGGGATGACGCTGTGCGGCCGCCGTTCCCCGACCACCCCGAGGAGCTGGCGTCCGTTGGTGCGGCCGTGCTGCGGGAGTACCGACAGGTCATCCACCTGCGCCGCACCCATCCTTGGTTGGCCACCGCCACGGCCACCGCGCGCGAGGTCACCAACGAGACGATGACGATCGACCTCGTCGGAGCACCGGGGCCAGAGGCCGATCGGCGCCTGACCCTAGGACTCAACCTGACCGATGAGGTGGTCGAGCTGGAGACGCAGACGGGGCCCCTCGCCATACCTGCACACGGTTGGGCGCTCGCCTGAGCGGCGATATCGCCTTCGTCCACGACTGGGTGGACAGGTAGGCTCGGCGCGTCCGACCCCTGCCCCACCCTAGGAGTGCCCCTCGTGGCCATGCGCCTGTCGACCCTGTTCCTGCGGACCCTGCGCGAGGACCCGGCCGACGCCGAACTGCCCGGACACAAGCTGCTCGTGCGCGCCGGCTACATCCGGCGTGCCGCGCCCGGCGTCTACTCCTGGCTGCCGCTGGGCCTGAAGGTGCTGCGCAAGGTCGAGCAGATCGTCCGCGAGGAGATGGACGCCATCGGGGGCCAGGAGCTGAGCTTCCCGGGGCTGCTGCCCCGCGAGCCCTATGAGGCCACCAACCGCTGGACGGAGTATGGCGACAACCTGTTCCGCCTCAAGGACCGCAAGGGCGTCGACATGCTGCTCGGGCCGACGCACGAGGAGATGTTCACGCTCGCGGTCAAGGACCTGTGCAGCTCCTACAAGGACCTGCCGTTGACGCTGTATCAGGTTCAGACGAAGTATCGCGACGAGGCCCGTCCGCGAGCAGGCCTGCTGCGCGGTCGGGAGTTCATCATGAAGGACTCCTACTCTTTCGATGTCGCCGATGAGGGGCTCGAGGCGGCCTACCAGCGCCACCGCGGTGCCTACGTGAAGATGTTCGACCGTCTCGGCCTCGACTACGTCATCGTGCACGCCGACTCCGGTGCGATGGGAGGCTCGGCGAGTGAGGAGTTCCTCGCGGTGAGCCCCGTCGGTGAGGACACCTTCGTGCGGTGCGAGGCGTCCGGGTATGCGGCAAACGTCGAGGCGGTCGTGGTGCCGCTGGCCGATCCTGTCGACTGCGCGGCGACGCCGGCCGCGCACGTCGAAGACACGCCGGACAGCCCCACGATCGCGACCCTCGTCGACCAGGCCAACGCCCTCTACCCGCGCGCCGACGGGCGGGCCTGGACGGGCGCCGACACGCTCAAGAACGTCGTCGTCGTGCTCACCTACCCAGACGGGCGGACCGAACCGCTCGCGATCGGGCTGCCCGGCGATCGTGAGCTTGACGCCAAGCGGCTCGGGGCGCAGGTGGCACCGGCGCAGTGGGAACCGTTCGAGGAAAAGGACTTTGCCGCCTTCCCGATGTTGGCCAAGGGCTACCTCGGCCCGGGCGTGCTCGGCGAGCACCCGACGGCCCCCGGCGGAAGTGGGATCAGGTATCTGCTGGACCCGAGCGTGGCCGACGGATCGGCCTGGATCACCGGCGCCGACGAGCCGGGTAAGCACGTCTTCGACCTGGTTCACGGTCGCGACTTCAGTGCCGACGGCATCGTCCAGGCCGCCGAGCTCCGCGAGGGTGACCCGAGCCCGGACGGGGCTGGCACCCTGACGCTGGCACGTGGGATCGAGATGGGTCACATCTTCCAGTTGGGGCGCAAGTATGCCGAGGCCCTCGGCCTCAAGGTCCTGGATGAGCACGGCAAGTTGGTGACGGTCACGATGGGCTCCTACGGCGTGGGCGTCTCACGGGCCGTGGCAGCGGTCGCCGAGGCGACGCACGACGATATCGGCCTGGCCTGGCCCCGCGCGCTGGCCCCGGCCGATGTGCACGTGGTCGCGACCGGCAAAGACCAGGCGATCTTCGACTACGCCGAGGGACTGGTCGGCGACCTCGAGACGCAGGGCCTAGAGGTCATCTATGACGACCGCCTCAAGGTCAGCCCCGGCGTGAAGTTCAAGGACGCCGAGCTGCTCGGTGTGCCGACCATCGTCGTCGTGGGCCGCGGGCTCGCGGAGGGCTCGATCGAGATCAAGGACCGCCGCACCGGCGAGCGCCGGGAGGTTCCGGTCACCGGAGCCGCCGAAGCGATCATCGCGGAGGTGCGTCAGGCCGACCCACCGGCCTGACCCCTCAGGGCTGCAGCACCAACTGGTCGCAACCGCCGAGCAGGTCGACGGTGGCGGTGGTGCGCTCCCACGTCTGCGGGTAGTTGTCGGGGCCGACCAGACGCACGATGTGTGGGCCGGGCTTGGTCCCGGGCGTGATCTCGACCCGGGTGGGCTGGTAGGACATCTCGGTCGTGACCACGCCGTCGGCATCACGCTTGAGGGTGAATATCGCGACCATGCCCTCCTGAGTGGCGGGCAGCAGGACGCTGGCGGTGTCGGGAGACTGGTTGGACAGGAAGTTGCCCAGTCCGTAGATCACGTCCTTGCCGTTGATCCGCTGGCACGGCTGGATGACGTGGACGTGGGTGCCGAGAATGAGGTCGACGTCGTCGGAGCTGAGCAGGTCGTCCGCGATCTGCAGTTGCTCGTCCAACGGCGCAGCCTGGTACTCCCCGCCCCAGTGCATGCTCACCACGACGAAGTCGGCCCCCTCGGCCTTCGCCTTGGCCGACTGCTGGAGGATCCCTTCGCTGCCGATGGAGGGCCAGGAGGCGTCGATCAGCCAGGGGGCCTCGCCGGGGATGTCCGTCGTCGGGCCACCGGAGTTGGGGAAGGTGTAGGTGTAGGCGAGGTGGGCCACGGTGACGCCCTTGACGTCGTAGAACTCCGCCTTGCCGGCTCGGTCCTCGTGCGCGGACGGCCCGGCGTAACCCAGCCCCGCGTCCCTGATCACCTGCTCAGTGTCCGCGAGCCCGTCGATCCCACGATCCATGGTGTGGTTGGACGCGAAGTCACAGCCATCGATGCCGGCCTTGGCGAGCGCGGTGGCCATCTCGTGGGGGGTGTTGAAGGACAAGATGTCAGGGATCGAGAGGTTGGTGTTGTCCGGGGACAGGGGCGTCTCCATGTGGCACAACGACAGGTCGGCCGAGGAGATCAATGGCGCGACGTCAGCAAACATCGGGTCGTAGTTGTACTTGCCCTCGGCGTAACCGGCGTATTCGTTGGCGGTGAGGTTGAGCCGGGAATGGGCCAGAATGTCGCCGATCGCGGCGATCGTCACCTCTGCCGGCGCCTTCGCGTCGTCGGGGGACGCCACGCTGCCGCCACCAGAGGAGGCCTGGTCGCTGGTCTGCCCGGTGTCCTGCTCTCCGGTCTGTGCGGCTTCACTGCTCGTGGGGGACTCGGGGGTGCTTCCCGTGCCTGCGTCATCACTGCCGAAGAAACCGCAGGCCGTCAACGCCAGAGGCGCCATCAGAGTGATTGCTGCCCCTGCTGCCCACCGTCGCATGCGACGAGCGTAAGCGGTGATGACCCTCCGGTCCGGGTGCTGGTCCGGCACGTCGGGGAATCGGTGTCTGCTGCCGAGCCGTGGGGAGTCCATCGTCGACTACTCCGTGACCTGGGCCATCAGGTCAGGTCCGGCCGTGACCGGTAGGCCACAGACCGTGCCGCGGCACACGGTCGCGCAGCGCTGACCGTCCACGGCAGGAGTGCCCGCGTCGCCATCGATGACGAGGGTCGCGACCGGGGCCTGCCGGGCGGCGGCAGCGAGCCCCTCATGGTCGTCATGGTCGGCGGGCGACAGGCTCACCAGGACCGGGCCGCTCGCCAGCTCTTCTGCCGCCACCAACGCCCACCCGGCAAACCGAGGGGCCTGTCGCGCCATGGCTGCCATCCCCTCCAACGCGGTGCTCGCGAGATCCAGGTGGGCCGCGTCGGCCGCTTGCGCGCCATGTCGCAGGACCGCGAGCGCCAACGAGCTGAGGCCGCCAGGCTCCGCGTTGTCACCCTGCGCGCTGGGCTCGAGGACGAGCCGCTCCGCGTCGTGCCCGGTCGCCGAGAACGACCCGTCGGGGGTGCCGAAAAGGTCGATTGCGGTGCTGACCAGCTGACCGGCCTGCGTGAGCCACGCCGGGTCTCCGGTCGCGCGGTGCAGGGCGAGCAGGCCGTCCGCGAGGTTGCCGTAGTCCTCGGCGACCGCGAGCGCGGCACCTACCCGCCCGTCCCGTGAGCTGCGCCGCAGCCGACCGTCCACCACATGCTCGTGAAGCACGAAACGTGCGCAGCGCGCGGCGACGTCGATCCAGTCCGGCTCGTCAAAGACCCAGGCCGCGTGGGCGAGCGAGGCGATCAACAGTCCGTTCCAGGCCGTGACGACCTTGTCGTCCCGGTGCGGCTGGGGGCGCAGCGTGCGGTGCAGCTGGAGACGCTCACGGGTGGCCTGCCACCAGGCCGCGTCCTCGGGATCCTGACGCAGCTGGAGGGTGGAGGCGCCATGCTCGAAGGTCCCGGAATCGGTCACCGCGAGGAGCCCGGCCGCGCGATCCCCGTCCTCCTCGCCCAGCGCCGCTCGCAGCTGGTCCGGCGTCCAGACGTAGGTGAGCCCCTCCACGCCCTCCGTGTCGGCGTCCAACGAGCTCGCGAAGGCGGCCTGCTCCGTCCACATCTCGCGCAGCAGCCAGTCGATCGTCTCGCGGACCACGCGCTCGGCCCACGGCCGCGCCGTCTCATCGACGCGCGCGAGATCGGCATACACCCCGAGCAGCAGGGCGTTGTCGTAGAGCATCTTCTCGAAGTGCGGCACGACCCAGGCGCGGTCCACGGCATACCTGGCGAAGCCGCCGTCGACCTGGTCGTAGGTGCCCGAGCGAGCCATCGTCTCGCACGTGTGCCGCACCATCTGCAGGGACGCGGCGTCCCCGCTGCGACCGTGGTGCCGCAGCAGGAAGGCGAGCACCATCCCCGGTGGAAACTTGGGAGCCCCGCCGAAGCCGCCCTCCTGGCTGTCGTACTCCGCGGCCAGCCCCGTTGCCGCCGCCGCCAGGTCCACGTCCGTCAGGGCGGGGGCGCGCGTGAGTGCCGTGCTCGCCTGCCGCAGCGCGTTCACCACCGCAGCACCGCCCTCGCGCAGACGCTGCGGGTCTGCGCGCCAGTCCTGAGCCACCGCCTCCAGAAGCCGCAGGAGCGTCGTCCGGGGCAGATAGGTGCCGGCCCAGAACGGCTCGCCCTCTGGCGTGAGCACGCACGTCATCGGCCAGCCACCGTGCCCGGTCATCGCGCTCGTGACCTGCATGTAGACCGCGTCGACGTCGGGACGCTCCTCCCTATCCACCTTGATGGCGACGAAGTCATCGGACAGCGCCGCGCCGACGGTCTCGTCCTCGAAGGACTCGTGCGCCATCACGTGGCACCAGTGACAGGCGGCGTAGCCGATCGACAGGAAGATGGGCACGTCCCGGCGCCGGGCCTCGGCAAACGCCTCCTCGCCCCATTCCCACCACGAGACGGGGTTGTCGCGGTGCTGCTGAAGGTAGGGGGAGGTGCTGTCGGCGAGACGGTTGGGCATGTGTCCAGCCTGCCACTGTCGGTTCAAGCGTGAGCGGCCCTGGGGAGGTCGGCGCGGTGTCGTCAGCCGCGCTGCATGGCCTTGATGACCGCGATCGCCGTGGTGAGGTCGTCTCCTGACTCGACGCCACCTCGCCGGATGGCCCACAAGGCCTTCTGCGTCAGTCGCAGGATCGTCATGTCTCGGGCGCGATCCCGGTCCAGTCCGGCACCCTCGCAGATCAGGTCGAGGCGGAAGAGGAGGTGGGTGCCCAGATCGTGGGCAGCGAGCGCATCCTCCCATCGGTTCCAGAGTGCCGGCGCGACGGCCCAGTGGGGGTCCCCGGCGACCACCTTGGGGTCTATCGCGACCCACTCGCCGGGGTCCGGCCGCCAGAGCACATTGCCGTGGTGCAGGTCGGTGTGCACGAGCCGGCGGTCGGATCCCGTCTCGGCCAAAGTGTCCCTGGCCAGGGCCTGGGCATGCTGCAGCATCCTGCGCGGAAAGCGATGTGCCGCAGTGGGATCGGCGATTGCTGCGGCTGTCTCATCCGCCAACACCTGCCATTCCTCGGTCAGGGAGTGGGCCCACGGTGGCGCGGGTCGGTCCAGGGTGCGCAGCAGTTGACCGAGCACCTCGCTGCTTTCCTGCACCGAGGTGGTCCGCAGGTCGCGTTCGGCCTCCAGCCGCTCGAGGAGGTAGGTCGTGTCCGTCGGCTCGGCGGCAAGCAACCGGACCGCGCCGTGGCCGTTCCATGCACGCAGAACCAGGTGCTCGACGTCTGCCTCTGGATGCGGCCACCCCACCTTGAGCACCCCGGGATCGCCCTCCGGTCGGCGGACCGGGATCACCAGCGCGGTGAACCCCCAGCGCAGCGGCAGGGACTCCTCGACCTCCAGGTGCCAGCGTCCGAGGGCCTGCTCGACCAGGCCAGGGAGCGCGCGCAGCCAGGTCGCCCCATCCGGGCGCCAGACCCGTCGATGCTGCGGCGGGTGCAGATGCTCACCGTCGGGTTGATGCCTGGAGACGATGCGCACGAACTCGTCCGGGAGTAGGACGGCTGGATACGACGTCATCGACGGGCCGTCACGATTGGGCGCTGCCAGGTCACCCGGGCAGGGTCATGCCAGGGAAGGGGGCGATCGTGGCCCCCAGCGTGCGTGTCCAGGTGACTGACTCGGTGACCACACGGACCACGCCGAAGAGCGGGTCAATCTGGCCACGGACGCGTTGCACCGTGCCGAGCGCCGCCGGCGCGATGTCGGCGACGAGCGCTCGTGCCAGGTCAAGACGTTGCTCGGCGGTCTCCAGGGGCCCCGGCAGGTCGTAGCCCAGGGGTGCCACCGGCGCGGCCGCGCCGGCCAAGGTGGTCAGGTGTCGGGTGAGGGCGCGTACCCCGTCGAGGACCTGCTCGTACTTCGCTCGTTCCTCGCCGCGGGAACGAGCGGCGACCACCTCCAGGCCGAAGATGGCCGGGCGGGCGGCCGCCAGGAGCGGAACTGCCGCGGCTCCCTCCGGCGCGACCAGAGGGCTCCAGTCGACGGGTGCCCCGAGCAGCTCGGCGCTCGCCGCCTGTTGCGCCACCAGGCTGGTCAGGAGCGCCAGGTTGCTCGGGCTCGCCGACGCGATCTCGGCGACAAAGTCAGGGACCGCGCGTCGCAGCGCGCGCCCGAGCTCCAGAGGCTTGATCTTCCTGGCTTCGTCGCTGGTGGAGGAGGAGTCGTCCGGTCCAGGACCAGAGGCAGACCCGGAAGATGACGATGAGGTCGAGGCAGCCTCGTCATCGGCTGGGGCGTCGGTGACCGGGGCCCGGCGGAGCTCGGGCAAGGGGACGCCGCCGAGCGTGATGAGCTGCTCGAGCGTGGACAGCTCCGTGCCCCATAGCCGCGTGAGCTGGCGCATGCGGCCGGTGGCCCCGGCCACCGCGCCGGCTGCCAGCAGGAAACTGTGCACCCGTTGGCGAGCGCTGATGAGCAACTCGGTGTCGGGGGGCCAGGTCTGCGGGTCGTCCGGCTCGACGCCCGCGGTCGGCGACGGGGGAAGCCTTCCGGCAGCCTCGTCGCATCCGGCGAGGGCCATGGTCGCCCCGGCCAGCACGAGGCCACGCAACAACAGGCGGCGTGACGGGTCGTGGGGCATGACGGCGATCATCTCAGACGGTAGGCTAGATCGTTCCGGCCCGTCCGTCGGAATGCACGCGCATCACTCACGAACAGATCCCCACATCAGAAGAGAGTCAGGAGGCAGGCCGTTGGACGCCCAGGCACGCGCCGAATCGATCACCACGACCGTCTCCGACGCACTGGCCGGCAGCGGTGATGACTGCGTTGCCGTCGTCGACCACGTCCACGTCCAGCAGGCGGGCAAGCGGCGCCTGGTGCGGATCTTCTTGGCGCGCGACCTCTCCGGCCTCCCGACGGACGACGCCACGAGCGTGGTTGAGCCGCTGAGCCTCGACGAGATCGCCGGTGCCACACGCGTGGTGTCGACCGCCCTCGACGAGTCCGACGTCCTTGGCCAGGCGCCCTACACGCTGGAGGTCAGTTCGGTCGGCCTCGACCGCCCACTCACTACCCCGGCGCAGTTCCGTCGCAACGTCGGCCGGCTCCTGGCGCTCACGCTAGCGGACGGCACGACCCCGGCCGCGCGTCTGATCGCGGTCAACGCCGACGGCCTCGAGCTGGACGGCACCCCGCCCACCCACCTGCCCTGGTCAGATGTGACCAAGGCCACTGTGCAGGTCGAGTTCTCCCGACCCGAGCGAAAGGACACCTGATGGATATCGATATGGCGGCGCTGCGGCTCCTGGAGCGCGAGCGGGAGATTCCGATGGACATCATCGTGGAAGCCATCGAGGCCGCCCTTCTCTCGGCGTACCTCAAGGAGGAGGGCAGTTTTCGTCACGCCCGCGTCGAGCTGGACCGCAAGGCGGGCCAGGTCGTCGTGTGGGCTCGGGAGGACGCCCCGGTGCTCGAGGACGGGAGCCGCGGTGAGCTTGGACCCGAGTTCGCGGACACCCCGGAGGGTTTCGGCCGCGTGGCTGCGGCAACCGCCCGCCAAGTCATCACGCAGCGCATGCGCGAGCTGGAGGACGATGCCGTGCTCGGTGACTTCCGCGCCCGGGAGGGTGACATCGCCAGTGGCGTCATCCAGCAGTCCAACGACCCCCGCTTCGTGCTCGTCGACTTCGGCACGGTCGAGGGCGAGCTGCCCACGGCCGAGCAGGTGCCGGGGGAGCGCTACGAGCACGGCCAGCGACTCCGCTGCTACGTCGTCAGCGCCAAGCGCGGCTTCCGCGGCACGCAGATCATGCTGTCGCGGACCCACCCCAACCTCATCCGCCGGCTATTCGCGCTCGAGGTCCCCGAGATCGCCGACGGCAGCGTCGAGATCGCGGCAATCGCCCGGGAAGCGGGTCACCGGACCAAGATCGCCGTCCACGCGACCGTGCCTGGCGTCAACGCCAAGGGTGCATGCATCGGGCCGATGGGGCAGCGGGTTCGCTCCGTGATGGCTGAGTTGCAGGGCGAGAAGATCGACATCGTCGACTTCAGCGAGGACCCGGAGACCTTCGTAGCTTCGGCGCTCTCGCCGGCCAAGGTGCAGTCGGCGCGGATCGTCGACATGAAGACCCGCCAGGTGCGGGTGGTGGTCCCGGACTATCAGTTGTCGCTGGCCATCGGTCGCGAGGGACAGAACGCGCGACTGGCTCACCGACTGACAGGTTGGAAGATCGACATCCGGGCAGACACCGAGGAGCAGGTGGAGGACGGGTCGAGCGCCGGTGCCGACGACTGACCCGTGTAGACTAGATCTCGCTGTTCGGGCAGGCTCCGACCATGCTGCACGATCCAGCGCGCCCCGCGCGCCGGTTCGGACGTGCGTGGGATGTCGAAGTCGGGTCGAGCAGTCCGCACTGTTGCGGGTCGTCGCCGTTGTTGGCGCCCATGCCACGTCACCGTGGTTGGTCGTCCCTGACGGGCCTCGACGAGGCCAGGGGCGAGGTGCCTACGTGCATCCTGACCCGAAGTGCCTCAGCACCGCCATCGCACGACGTGCGTTCGGTCGGGCCCTTCGCCTACCGGCCAAGGCCTCGGTCGACGCCTCCGCAGTGCAAGAGTGGCTCGCGCAGCAGTGAGGCGTGAGAGTGACAAAGGACGCTCGGACCAACAGGTCCGAGCGAAGCACCGGGCGGGTCCACCAAGAGGACCTGTCATCGAGGATCCGGAAGCGGGTTTGACGCTGATGAGCACCCGATGAGTACTCAGCGATGAGCACCCAACAGCACTAGTCACGGCAGTGCCCCCTGTGGGCCCGGTCGTGGCGCAACCTCAAGGAGACACCACACCGTGGCTAAACTCAGGGTCTATGAGCTCGCCAAAGAGCTCGGGGTCGAGAGCAAAGAACTGCTCGCCCACCTGAAGGAGCAGGGAGAGTTCGTCAGCTCGGCATCGTCGACGATCGAACCCCCTGTCGTCCGTAAGATTCGTGAAGCTCCGCCGGCGTCGGCCAAGAAGGCCGCCGCGGACAAGAAGGCTGCTGCGCGCCCCAGCGCCTCGCCCACTTCGAAGCCGGGAGCCGGTGCCCCGCGCCCCGGTCCGGCAAAGCAGGCCGCCCCGGCGCCGATCAAGGCGGCAGAGAGCGCGGTCGTCGACACCCCGCCGGCAGCGAGTGCGCCGGCTTCCGGCACGCCTGCGCCGAGTGCACCTTCGGCGAGCACGCCTGAGCCCAGCGCGCCTGCTGCAAGCGCGCCTGCGCCCACTGATTCAGCTCCGAGCCAGCCGGCACCCCAGGCCGCGTCCGCCGACACGCCCGACAGTGACGGCGACGTGCCGTCGAGGGCGTCGACGACGGCGCGCCCCGGAGTCAAGCCAGGCCCGCGTCCAGGCAACAACCCGTTCGCGCCCAGCCAGGGCATGGGCCGGGAGCGCCGCCCCTCGGGTGGCGAGCGCGGCGAGCGCCCCTCCGGCGGTGAGCGTGGAGAGCGTGGTGGCGCGCCCCGTCCGGGCAACAACCCGTTCGCGCCCAGCCAGGGCATGCCGCGTCCCCGTGGAAGTCGTGGTGCTGCGGCGGCCGGCCCTGGTGGTCCGCGCCCCGCGGCCCGTCCAGGTGGTCCCAAGCCGAGCATGATGCCCGAGCGCGCCGCGGTGCCGCGCCCCGGTGAGCGCCCCACGGGCCCCGGTGGCGGGCGTGGACGTCCAGGTGCGCCAGGCGGCGCCCCGGCCGGTGGCGGAGGTTTCCGCGGTCCGGGTGGACGCGGCGGCGGCCCGCGGGGTCGTGGCGGCACGCAGGGTGCGTTCGGACGAGGCGGCGGGAAGGTCCGCGGCCGCAAGTCCAAGCGTGCCAAGCGCGCAGAGTTTGAGCAGATGCAGGCGCCCGCCATCGGCGGCGTCAACGTCCCGCGCGGCAGGGGGATGGTCGTGACTGTCCGCCGTGGTGCCTCGTTGTCCGACTTCGCGGACAAGATCAACGTCGACCCGGCATCGCTGGTGACCGTGCTCTTCCACCTTGGCGAGATGGCGACGGCGACGCAGTCGCTGGACGAGGTGACCTTCGGGATCCTCGGTGACGAGCTCGACTACAAGATCCGCGTCGTGTCGCCGGAGGAGGAGGAGCGTGAGCTCTTCAGCGCCTTCGGTCTCGACCTGGAAGCCGAGATCGAGGCGGAGTCGGACGAGGACCTGCAGCCACGTCCCCCGGTCGTGACTGTCATGGGTCACGTCGACCATGGAAAGACTCGACTCCTGGACGCGATCCGCGAGGCCGAGGTCGGCGCTGGCGAGGCCGGCGGCATCACCCAGCACATCGGTGCCTACCAGGTCCGGACCGAGCACGAAGGCGTAGAGCGCAAGATCACCTTCATCGACACTCCGGGTCACGAGGCGTTCACCGCCATGCGTGCTCGTGGTGCCAAGGTGACCGACATCGCGATCCTCGTGGTGGCGGCCGACGACGGCGTGATGCCTCAGACCATCGAGGCGCTGAACCACGCTCAGGCGGCCGACGTGCCGATCGTCGTCGCGGTCAACAAGATCGACGTCGAGGGCGCCAACCCGTCCAAGATCCGCCAGCAGCTCACGGAGTACAACCTGGTGGCTGAGGAGTATGGCGGCGAGACGATGTTTGTCGATGTCTCGGCCAAGTTGGGCCAGCACATCGACCAACTCCTCGACGCGGTCCTGCTCACGGCAGATGCCGCGCTGGATCTGCGCGCCAACCCCGACAAGGACGCCCGAGGCATTGCGATCGAGGCCAACCTCGACCGTGGTCGCGGAGCGGTCGCGACGGTGCTGGTCCAGCAGGGCACGCTGCGCGTCGGTGACGCCATCGTCGCCGGAGGCAGTCATGGACGCGTCCGCGCCATGCTTGATGAGCACGGCAACAATGTGACCTCGGCGACCCCGTCCCGCCCTGTGCAGGTCCTGGGTCTTGACACCGTGGCCCGCGCTGGTGACACCTTCCTGGTGGCTCGCGACGACCGGACTGCTCGTCAGATCGCCGAGAAGCGCGAGGCTGCCGACCGGCAGGCCGCGCTGGCCAAGTCGCGCAAGCGGATCAGCCTGGAGGACCTCAACGAGGCCCTCGCTCAGGGCAAGGTCGAGACGCTCAACCTCATCCTCAAGGGCGACGTGTCCGGCTCGGTCGAGGCGCTCGAGGATGCCTTGCTGCAGATCGACGTCGGCGACGAGGTGGATCTGCGGATCATCGACCGCGGCGTCGGTGCCATCACGATGAACAACATCAACCTCGCGGTCGCCTCCGACGCGATCATCCTGGGCTACAACGTCCGGGCTGAGGGTCAGAACGCCGAGTACGCCGAGAAGGAAGGCGTCGAGATCCGCTACTACAGCGTGATCTACCAGGCGATCGAGGACATCGAGAACGCGCTGAAGGGCATGCTCAAGCCGGAGTACGAGGAGGTGGAGACCGGCACCGCCGAGATCCGCGAGGTCTTCCGTAGCTCCAAGTTCGGCAACGTGGCAGGCTCGCTGGTGCGTAGCGGCAAGATCACCCGTGGCGCCAAGGCGCGCATCACGCGTTCCGGGGTCGTCGTCACCGAAGGCCTCGAGATCGCCGGTCTGCGTCGCTTCAAGGATGACGTCACCGAGGTCCGCGACGGCTTCGAGTGCGGTATCAACCTGGGCTCGTTCAACGACGTCCAGACCGACGACCTCATCACCACCTATGAGATGCGCGAGATCCCGCGCACCTGAGGCACCACAGCAGGCTCGTGACTCGGGCTCGGTGCACCGCTCTTCGGGGCGGCGCACCGGGCCCGAACTCGTGCGGCGAAGGCGGACGCACCAGCGCCCCGTCACGGGTCCGTAAGATGGTCGGGGCCGTCCACTCATCTTTCTATGACGACTCCAGGAGGACTCATGACCGACCACGCGCGCTCACGGCGGATCGCGGAGCGGATCAAGCAATTGGTGACGCAGGGGCTGTCCCAGGTCGTCAAGGACGAGCGTGTTGGGTTCATCACCATCACCGATGCCCGCGTCACCGGTGACCTGCAGCAAGCCAGCGTCTTCTACACCGTGCTCGGCTCCACCGAGGACCGGGAGATCGCTGGCGAGATCCTGGAGACCTACCGGGGTCGTCTGCGGTCCTTTGTCGGTAAGGGTCTGGGCATCCGGCTCACGCCCAGCCTGGAGTTCATCCTCGACGCGCTCCCGGAGGATGCCCAGCACCTCAACGAGCTGCTTCGCAAGGTCGCCGAACGTGACGCAGCGCTGGCGGCGGCCCGCAACCTCGCCTACGCCGGCGACGAAGATCCCTATAAGAAGCCACGAGCGCTCGACGAGGACGCCGTCGGCGACGATGAGTGAGGGTCTGCTCGTCGTCGACAAACCCGCCGGTTGGACCAGTCACGACGTGGTCGGCCGCGTTCGCCGGCTCTGCGGCACGCGCCGGGTGGGCCACGCAGGCACGCTTGACCCGATGGCGACTGGCGTGCTGGTCCTAGGGGTCAACAAGGGCACCAAGCTGCTCACGTTCCTCGTCGGCCACGACAAGGGGTATGTCGCGACCGTGCGGCTGGGACAGAGCACCGTGACCGACGACGCCGAGGGTGAGCTCACCGGCGGCGCTGATGCCGGCGACGTGAGCGACCAGCAGGTGGCAGACGCGGTGGCTGCGCTGACCGGTGACCTCCACCAGGTCCCCAGCTCGGTCAGTGCGATCAAGATCGAGGGGCAGCGCTCCTACGCGCGCGTCCGCGCCGGCCAGGACGTTGAGCTCGCCGCTCGGCCGGTCACCGTCAGCCGATTCGACGTGCTCACGCTCCGGCGCAGCCGGCTGGAAGACCGCACCGTGCTCGACCTGGACGTCGAGGTCGAGGTGTCCTCCGGCACCTATGTCCGGGCGCTGGCCCGTGACCTTGGCACGGCGCTGGGTGTCGGTGGCCACCTGACGGCCCTTCGGCGCACTCGGGTGGGCGACCTCACCCTGGAGCGTGCAGCGACGCTCGAGCAGCTCGACCCCGACACCGGGGCCGGGCCGGCGGCCTACCTGATCGACCTCGCGGTGGCGGCGCGTGCGGCGCTGCCCGCCCGCGAGCTGACCGAGCCGCAGGCGCGTGCCCTCAGTTTTGGTCAGCGCATCGACTCGGCCGAGCCCGGGCGCACGCAGCCGGTGGCTGCCTTCGGGCCCGACGGCACCCTCGTCGCGATCCTGGACGAGAGCGACGTCCGCGCCCGCCCCCACGTGGTCCTGGCACCTGCCGGGCAGAAGTAGAGTGGCGCCCGTGCACCGCTGGAAAAGCATGGACGAGGTCCCCGCCGATCTGGGCCCCACCGTCGCCACTCTTGGCAACTTCGACGGGGTGCATCGCGGGCATCGAGCTGTCCTGTCCACCGTCGTGCGCATCGCGAGAGAACGCGGACTGGCCAGCGTGGCCGTCACGTTCGATCCGCATCCCGTCGCAGTGCTGCACCCCGAGCGTGCGCCGGAGGCTATCGCGGGACTGGAGCATCGGCTCGACCTGCTCGAAGAGCTGGGCCTGGACGGGGTAGTCGTCATCGAGTTCACCAAGGAGTACGCCCAGCTCACCCCTGAGGACTTCGTCGTGGAGACCTTCGTCGATGGTCTGCGCAGCGCGGTCGTCGTCCTGGGGCATGACTCGCGGTTCGGTCTGCGCAACAGCGGTGACATCACCACGATGCGTGAGCTGGGGGACAAGCATGGCTTCGAGGTGGTCGTCCAGCGCACCGTCGGCGAGGTCGAGGAGGGGCAGCGGGTGTGGTCCTCCACCGCCCTGCGGACGGCGCTGGCCGACGGCGACATCGCCACCGCCACGCAGATCCTGGACCGGCCGCACCGCGTGTCCGGAGAAGTGGTCCACGGGCACCACCGCGGCCGAGAGCTGGGCTACCCGACCGCCAACCTCGCACCGGACAGCGACGGGCTCATCCCCACCGACGGCATCTACGCCGGGTGGCTGGAGCGCCCCGCCTTGGCGCAGGACCACCCGGACCGACGATTGCCAGCGGCTATCTCCGTCGGGACCAACCCGACCTTCGACGATGTCCTGCAGCGCACGGTCGAGGCCTACGTCCTGGACCGGACCGACCTGGACCTGTATGGCGAGACCGTCTGGGTGGAATTCGTGCAGCGGCTGCGTGGCAACGTCAAGTTTGAGTCCATCGAGAAGTTGCTGCAGACGATCGCCACGGATGTCGAGGCGACCCGCGCCCTGCTCCTGCGCTAGCCGCAGATCTGCTGACGTGCACGCCGCCCCCGATCGCCTCCGAGCCAGGTATGCGCGGACCGAATGGGGACTGTTCGTGGCTGCGCTCGGGCTTTCCCTGGTCGGTGCCGTGCTGGTCTGGTCCGCGACGCACGACACGGTCGGCGCCGCGCTCGCCATCCGCCATCTCATCAACGCAGCGATAGGGATGACGCTCGCGCTCATCCTGGTCGCTCTCGACGTGCGCTGGCTGCGGGCGGGGGCGGCGTGGATCTACCTGGGCGGAGTAGCCGGGCTGCTGCTTGTCCTGAGCCCCGTGGGCCAGACCGTCAATGGCTCCCGGTCCTGGCTCTTCCTGCCCGGCGGCTTCTCGCTCCAACCTGCCGAGCTGGCCAAGATCGGCTTGGTCATCGGGCTCGCCATGATCCTGGCTGAGGGCCGCGACCCACTGCGACCGCCTACGTGGCGCGAGGTGGTCGTGGCCTGGGTGCTCGCCGCCGTGCCGGTAGGGCTGATCCTGCTGCAGCCGGACCTGGGCAGCGCCCTCGTGCTGGGCATGCTCACCATCGGGATGGTGGCCGCCTCGGGCGCGTCCTGGCGGTGGACGGTTGCTGCGCTGTCCGGGACGGTTGCTGCGGTGGTGGCGGCGGTCTCCATACCGCTGCTAGATCCTTATCAGGTGGCACGCCTGCTGGCGTTCGCGGACCCTGCCCTCGACCCCCAGGGCATCGGCTACCAGACCAGACAGGTGCGTCTAGCGATCGGTTCCGGCGGGTGGAGCGGCACCGGTCTGGGGCAGGGGCCGCAGACCCAGGGCGGCTTCATCCCGTTCCAGTACACCGACTTCATCTTCTCGGTCGCGGGGGAGGAGCTCGGCTTCCTCGGCGCCGTGGGGTTGGTCCTGCTGCTCGGTTTCCTCGTGGTCCGGGCGCTGCTGGTCGGCGTGCGCTGCGAGGACCCTTTCGGACGGCTTGTCGCCATTGGTGTCGGGGCGTGGTTGGGCTTTCAGATCTTTGAGAACGTCGGGATGAATCTAGGCCTCATGCCGGTCACCGGGCTTCCGTTGCCGTTCCTGTCCTATGGCGGGTCCTCGATGCTGGCCTGCTGGTTGGCGGTCGGTCTGGTGGCGTGCGCGCAGCACCGAGAACGGTAGTTGGTGGACGGCGGCGAACCTGCGAGGATGTTGTCAAATCCGTGGCCTGCGACAAAGGAGTTGACGATGGCGCTTTCCGTGACCGATGAGGTGATCGACCTCAGCCTGATCGAGGACCGTGAGCCCACCGTGGGCCACATGTTCAGGAGTCGGGTGGCGGCGTTGCCCTCGACCGAAGCCTTCCGCTATCCCGTCGGGGGAGACTGGGAGTCGCTGACCTGGACGCAGACCCGTGACCGCGCCTACGCGCTGGCCGCGGGGCTGATCGAGCTGGGCGTTGCAGCCGAGGAACGCGTTGCCCTGGCCGCGTCCACCCGCATCGAGTGGGTGCTAGCGGACCTGGCGGTGATGTGCGCCGGTGCTGCGACGACCACGATTTACCCCACTACTCTGGCCGAAGGCGTGTCCTACATCGTGGCCGACTCTGGCAGCCGCGTCATCATCGCGGAGGACACCGACCAGTTAGCCAAGCTGCTGGATCACCGCGAGTCCCTCGGGGACGTGGTCAAGGTCATCCTGATCGACGGAACCTACGAGGACGAGTGGGTGATGACGTTCGCCGAGCTCGAAGAGAGTGGCCGCGCCCGGCTCGAGGCCGAGCCTGGCCTGGTCGACAGCCGCATCGACGCGACCCGCGCCGAGCACCTCGCCACCATCATCTACACCTCCGGCACCACCGGACTGCCCAAGGGTGTGCGCCTGCCCCACTCCGCCTGGACCTACGAGGCGGCCTCGGTCGCGGCGACCGGCATCCTCTCCCAAAGTGACCTGCAGTTCCTCTGGCTGCCGCTCGCGCACGTCTTCGGCAAGGTGCTGCTCACGCTGCCGCTGCAGATGGGCTTCCCGACCGCAGTGGATGGCCGAGTCGAGCTGATCGTCGAGAACGTGGGCATCATCAAGCCGACTTTCATGGGGGCGGCGCCCCGGATCTTCGAGAAGGCCTACGGCAAGATCACCACGATGATGGCCGACGAGGGCGGCGTGAAGGCCAAGCTTTTCGACTGGGCCAGCACGGTCGGCAAGGAGGTCAGCCTGATCCGTGGCGCCGGTGGTGAGCCGGGTGGACTGCTGGCCTGGAAGTTCAAGCTTGCCGACAAGCTCGTGCTCTCCAAGATCCGTGACCGGTTCGGCGGCAGGGTGCGGTTCTTCATCTCCGGCTCGGCCGCCCTCAACCAGGACGTCGCCCAGTGGTTCGACGCGATGGGCCTGCTCATCATCGAGGGTTACGGCCTCACAGAGACCAGCGCCGCGAGCGTCGTCAACCGGCCCTACCCCGGGCAGTACAAGTTTGGTTCGGTGGGCTGGCCGCTGCCGGGCACTGAGGTCAAGATCGCCGAGGACGGCGAGATCCTGCTCCGCGGCCCGGGTGTCACCACCGGCTACCACAAGTTGCCGGACGCGACTGCGGAGGCACTGAGCCCGGACGGTTGGTTGGCCACCGGTGACATCGGTCAGGTGGACGCCCAGGGCTTCCTGACCATCACCGATCGCAAGAAGGACCTCTTCAAGACTTCGGGCGGCAAGTATGTCGCGCCGTCCCGGATCGAATCGGTGTTCAAGGGCATCTGCCCCTACGCCAGCCAACTGGTGATCGAGGGCAGCGGGCGCAAGTTCGTCTCCGCCCTCATCACGCTCGACCCTGACGCCATAATCGCGTGGGGCGCCAAGAACGGCATGGCTGGCGATTCCTACTCCACGATCGTCACTTCGCAGGCCTGCCGGGACATGGTCCAGGGGTATGTCGACGAGCTCAACGGGCAACTGGACCGCTGGGAGCAGGTCAAGAAGTTCCACATCCTCGACCACGACCTGACTGTGGAAGAGGGGGACCTGACGCCGAGCATGAAGCTCAAGCGCAAGCAGGTCGTGACCAAGTACAAGGACGAGCTCGACAAGTTCTACGTCGACTGAGCCCGCACTGGCCTTGGCGCGCACCGACGCGGCGCGGCCTCGCGGCCAGGGCCAGGATGAGGCTGAGCATGCTGCTCAGATCTTCCTGGCCCTGATCACGCCATCGATCGACAGGATCGCCGCCTTGAGGTCGTCCTGGACCTCGCCCTCCACGTCGACCAAGGTATAGGCGTGCTCTCCTTGCGCCTTGTTGGTGAACTCGGCCACGTTGAGACCGGCCTGCGCCAGGACCGCGGTGATCTGGCCGATCATGTTGGGCTTGTTCTGGTTGAAGATGCCCAGCCGGGTGGTGCCCGGAGCCCGGGCCATCTGCACCTGCGGGTAGTTGACCGAGTTGCGGATGTTGCCGTTGAGTAGATAGTCCGCGAGCTGGTCCACGGCCATGACCGCGCAGTTGTCCTCGGCCTCACCGGTGGAAGCGCCCAGGTGGGGCAGCGCAATGACCTTGGGGTGCACCGCTCCGGCGGCGGTGGGGAAGTCGTTGACGTAGGCCCGGAGGTGACCTGAGTCGAGCGCCTCGAGCACCGCCGGCTCGTCGACCACGCCGCCGCGGGCGAAGTTGAGCACCACGCTGTCCGCCGGCATGAGGGCGATTCGCTGTGCGTTGACCAGCCCGCGCGTCCCCTCCACGAGCGGCACGTGCAGTGTGACGATGTCCGAGCGCGAGAAGAGTTCCTCGACGCTGTTGACCTGCTCGACATTGGGTGAGAGTTGCCAGGCGTTCTGGATCGTCACGGCAGGGTCGTAGCCCAGGACCTTCAGCCCGAGTGAGTGGGCCGCATTGGCGACGAGCACGCCGATCGCCCCTAGACCGATGACGCCGAGGGTCTTTCCGGGCAGCTCGAAGCCGGCGAACTGCTTCTTGCCGGCCTCGACCTGGGCGTCCAACTCTTTGCCGGACAGGGCGAGCTCGGCGACGAGGTCGCGGGTGTAGTCGGCGGCGTGATAAAGGTTCCGGGCAGCCAGCAGCATCCCGGCGATCACCAGCTCCTTGACCGCGTTGGCGTTGGCGCCTGGCGTGTTGAACACCGGGATCCCCAGGGCGGCCAATTTCTCGACCGGGATGTTGTTGGTCCCGGCACCGGCGCGGGCCACGGCATAGAGGCTGCGTGGGATCTGCATCGAGTGCAGGTCGGCCGAGCGCACCAGGATGCCGCGCGGGTCCGCGATGGCGGTGCCGATGTCGAAGTGGTCGCGGTCCAGTCGCTGCAAGCCTACCGGGGAGATCGCGTTGAGGGTCTGGATGGGGAAGATCGTCATGCTTCAGCCGTTCTGCTTCTCGAAGTCAGTCATGAAGGCCACCAGCGCCGTGACACCTTCCAGCGGCATCGCGTTGTAGATGCTGGCGCGCATCCCACCCACGCTGCGATGGCCGGACAGGCCGGAGAGACCCGCGGCGGCAGCCTGGGTGACGAACTCCTTCTCCAGCGCAGGATCTGGCACCAGGAAGGGGACATTCATCCAGGACCTGGCGCGGGGCTGCACCGGGTTGGAGTAGAAGTCAGAGTCGTCGATCGCACCGTAGAGGAGGTCTGCCTTGGCGCGGTTGCGACGGGCCATCTCGCTGACCCCTCCTTGCTGCTCGATCCACTCCAGCACCAGGGCGACCAGATACCAGGACAACGTCGGGGGAGTGTTGAGCATGGAGCCCGAGGCGGCCATCGCGGTCCAGTCGAGCACGGTGGAGGTCTCTGGTCGGGCCCGGCCGAGGAGGTCCTTGCGGACGATGACCACGACCAGCCCGGCGGGCCCGAGGTTCTTCTGTGCACCGGCGTAGATGACGCCGAAGCGGGACACGTCGATCGGTCGGGACAGGATCGTGGAGCTGGCGTCCGTCACCAAGGGGACCGCACCGGAGTCCGGGATGTAGGGGAACTCCACGCCGCCGATGGTCTCGTTGAGCGTGTAGTGCAGGTACGCGGCGTCGGAGGGGACGTGCAGCGACCCTTCCTCCGGGACGGAAGAGTAGTTGGACTGCGACTCGTCCGCGAGGACCTGGGTCCGGACGAACCGGGCGGCCTCCGCGATCGCCTTCGTGCTCCAGGCGCCCGTGTTGACATAGGCCGCGCTGTCGCCGGGGGCGGTGAGGTTGAGGGGGATCGCGGCGAACTGCCCGGTCGCTCCGCCCTGAAGGAAGAGGACCTCGTAGTCGTCAGGCACCGACAGCAGCGAGCGCATCCGGGCCTCTGCCTGCTCGGCGATCCCGACGAACTCTTTGCCGCGGTGAGACATCTCCATCACCGACATCCCGGACCCGTGCCAGTCCGTCAGCTCGGACTGGGCGCGCTCGAGGACCTCCAGGGGCATGGTCGCAGGGCCTGCGGAGAAGTTGTAGACGCGCACTGGTCTTCCTCATGGGGTTCGGGGGTGGGCCGGGCGCAGACAACACCGGCCCGACCCGATCGGACTCGGCATCGAGCACTTCCCCCAGACTACCGCCGCGCGGGTCGAGCATCGGCTCGCGCCGCGGAAGCAGGGTGTGTGTGAGATACTGACGAACGGTTGAGCAGAGGTCCACACCGCTGCCTGACCCGACGCGAGTCCATAGCAGTGCGACCAACCTCCGCACGCTCGGTGCCCGATTTCTTGGCGCATCGACAGGCTTCCGTCGGCCCTACCGGTGCCGCGCCCCCGCGCGAACCGTGTGTGGCACCAGGATGACTTCCGTCCTGACCGACCGGTCAGGACGACTGCACCCGCGTCACGAGCGGGAGCGGACCCTCGAGGGGTCCGGTGTGGGCTCGCTGCGTGACCTGGAAGGACACCGCGTGTCTCACGAACATGTCGACGTAAACTCCTCAGAAGAAGCCGCCCGCGCAGAGCGAGCTGCGGAGCTCATCAGCCAGACGCAGGCATTCCTTGCCAGCGGCGGAGATGACGAATCTTTCACCTCCGTCGAGGCCGAACCGGTCGACGTCGCTACGGGGGCGCAGGTCGATGCTGAGGTCTCGCAGCCCGCGAGTGAGCAGCCCGACGCCCTCGAGGGTTCCAGTCCCGCTGATGACGACGTCGCAGACACGATCGACGCAGGGGAGGAAGACACAGAAAAAGAGGACGCGGACAGAGCACCCGAGCTGGTCGCCCCGGCGAATTCTTTCGCCTTGGTCTTCAAAGCCCCGGACCTCACCGACATCCCGCGCCGGCGCTCTCGCCGCGCTGTCTCTGGGGTGACCACCCCCGCACCGGTCATCGAGACGGACAGCAACACTGTCACCGACGATTCGGCGGGCTCATCCGACTCGGGTCAGGACGACGCTGACGATGCGGCGGGCACGAGCCGGAGCAACAACCGCCGCAGGCGGGGTGGCAAGGGCCGGCGTGGCAGGGTGGGTGCTGCTGGCGAGGACGACGGGGGTGAGGAATCTTCCGACGACGACACCCCCGAAGGCGCTCAGGACTCGCAGACCGCCGACGAGACGCCGCAGGGGCAAGGGCAATCCGACCAGCAGGCCGGCAGCGGCTCTTCCCGCCGTCGCAGCCGGAGCCGTCGTGGCTCCCGCAGCGGCAGCGGTGAGGAGGCCCAAGGGCAGAGCCAGAGCCAGAGTCAGGGCCAGTCGGAGCAGGGCAGCCACGGGGATGGCCAAGACGAGGGCGCCACCACCGACGATGACGGGGATGAGGACAGCAGCACTCGCCGTCGCCGTCGCCGCCGCCGCGGAGAGGCGGTCAGCAGCCCCGAGCGTTCAGCTCGCGACGAGGTCACCTCAGTCCGTGGCTCGACCCGGCTGGAGGCCAAGCGGCAGCGTCGCCGCGAGGGTCGTGAAGCGGGCCGCCGTCGCACGATCATCACCGAGGCCGAGTTCCTGGCCCGCCGGGAGAGTGTCGACCGCGTCATGGTCGTGCGTGGGCTGGAGGACCGTACCCAGATCGCGGTCCTGGAGGACGGTGTGCCCATCGAGCACTATGTCTCCCGGTCGGCGCAGAGCACGATGGTCGGCAACGTCTACCTCGGACGCGTCCAGAACGTGCTCCCCAGCATGGAGGCCGCTTTCGTCGACATCGGCAAGGGCCGTAACGCCGTGCTCTACGCAGGCGAGGTGAACTGGGACGCCGCCGGTCTCGTCGGCAACGAACCTAAGAGGATCGAGAACGCGCTGAAATCCGGCGCGTCCGTCCTGGTGCAGGTGACCAAGGACCCGATCGGGCACAAGGGTGCCCGACTGACGTCGCAGGTCTCGCTGCCGGGCCGCTTCCTCGTCTACGTGCCGGGCAACTCGATGACCGGCATCTCCCGCAAGCTGCCGGAGAACGAACGCGCCCGCCTCAAGAAGATCCTCAAAGAGGTCTTGCCGGACGATGCCGGCGTGATCGTGCGCACCGCCGCCGAGGGCGCCTCCGAAGCCGAGCTGCGAGCGGACGTCGACCGGCTTACCACCACCTGGGACCGCCTCGAGGCCAAGAGCAAGACCGCGAGTGCTCCGGCCCTCCTGCACGGTGAGCCGGACATGACCGTGCGCGTCATCCGGGACGTCTTCACCGAGGACTTCACCAAGCTGGTCGTCTCTGGCGAGCAGGCGTGGACCGAGGTCAAGCGCTATATCGACGACGTGGCTCCTGACCTGGCGGACCGCGTGGAGAAGTACACCGGCGCGAACGACATCTTTGCCTCCTACCGGGTCAGCGAGGCGATCGCCAAGGCGATGGACCGCAAGGTCTGGCTGCCCTCCGGCGGGTCGCTCGTCATCGACCGGACCGAGGCGATGACCGTCGTCGACGTCAACACCGGGAAGTTCACTGGGTCCGGTGGCAACCTGGAGGAGACGGTCACCAAGAACAACATCGAGGCGGCCGAGGAGATCGTCCGCCAGCTCCGCCTGCGCGATATCGGCGGCATCATCGTGATCGACTTCATCGACATGGTCCTGGAGAGCAACCGCGACCTCGTCGTGCGTCGCCTGCTCGAGTGCCTGGGCCGGGACCGGACCAAGCACCAGGTCGCCGAGGTGACCTCGCTCGGCCTGGTCCAGATGACGCGCAAACGCGTGGGATCAGGGCTGATCGACGTCTTCTCCGAGACCTGCGCCCAGTGCGCCGGGCGAGGGATCATCGTCCACCCCGAGCCGATGGGCAAGGGTGGGGACGGCGACCACGACCACGCCAGCCACGGGTCGACGAGCTCGTCGAACGAGGTGTCGAGTCGCGGCCGTGGTCGCGGCCGTGGCCGCAGTGGGTCCAGCGGAAGCGGGTCCAGCGGTAACGGCTCGAGCAGCAGCGCCGAGGCCAAGAGCGCGCCGGCCAGCCCTGTTGGCCCAACGCCTGCGCAGATCGCGGCAGCCGCCCACGCAGCCGCCCTGGTGGCTGGGGTCGCCCAGCCCGAGGACGCCCCGGAGACGCCGGAAGAGTCGACCGCGCAGAGCGTGGACGCACCCGCCTCGGTGGTGCCAGAAATGGCAGCAGTCAGCCCTGAAGCTGAGCCCGCCCCGGAGTTCATGCCAGAACCGACACCAGAGCCGACGACGGAACCCACGCCGGAAGCGGCGCCGAAACGCCGTCGGCGTGGCCGCGCCTCCGCCCCCGCCGGCCCGCCAGCCCACGGCGAGTCCGCCAGCACCGAGTGAGTTTGGTTCAGGGGCGTGCAACACGGTAGGCTGGTGCGTCGGTTCGCCCCCACCGGGACGGGTCTGAGAGACAACGCCCACGCGGTGGCTCGGCCCAGACCAACCGGGTGCTGCATACCCCAACAAGACTGCAGGAAGTGAGTTCATCGTGTACGCGATCGTCCGTGCTGGCGGCCGCCAGGAGAAGGTTTCCGTCGGCGACGTCCTGACCATCGACAAGGTCGAGGTCAAGCCTGGGGACACCTTGGAGCTGGCTCCCGTCCTGCTGGTCGACGGTGACACCGTGACCACTGACGCTGACGTCCTCGGCAAGGCCGTCGTCACCGCCGAGGTCATGGCGGCGACCAAGGGTCCCAAGATCATCATTCAGAAGTACAAGAACAAGACTGGGTACAAGAAGCGGCAGGGCCACCGCCAGCCGCTGACCCAGGTCAAGATCACCGCGATCGACGCCTGAGCGGCGACGTTCACCAACTAGCCAACTCAGGAGACACAAGCCATGGCACACAAGAAGGGTGCGTCCTCGTCCCGCAACGGGCGCGACAGCAACGCCCAGCGTCTGGGCGTCAAGCGCTTCGGCGGCCAGGTCGTCGGCACCGGTGAGATCCTCGTCCGCCAGCGCGGCACGCACTTCCACCCCGGCGATGGCGTCGGTCGTGGCAAGGACGACACGCTGTTCGCGCTCGTCGACGGCGTCGTCGAGTTCGGCGCCAAGCGTGGACGCCGGATGGTCAACGTGGTCGCTGCTGACGTCGCCGCGACCGTCAACGCCTGACCGTCAACGCCTGACCGGCGCACGCCGACAGCAGCCACGCACGACAGGCCCCGCACGATCAAGACCTGCGCGTCAGCGACGCCGCAGCTCATAGACAGCTCGACGCCGGTGGGAGGCACTGCCCCCTCCGGCGTCGCGGTGTCTGCGGCCGGTCTTCGACCGGGCGAGCGTCCTGACCGCAGCTCCCGGCACGTCCCCCTGACCCTGAGAGGATCAACCCATGGCAACCTTCGTCGACCGTGTCGTCCTCAACCTGCGCGCGGGCAGCGGCGGCCGGGGAGTCGCCTCGGTCCACCGCGAGAAGTTTAAGCCGCTCGGTGGGCCCAACGGCGGCAACGGGGGCGACGGCGGCGACATCATCTTGCGCGTCGACTCCCAGATCACCACCCTGATCGACTACCACCACAGTCCGCACCGCAGCGCGCCCAGCGGCCATCAGGGGGAGGGCAACGAGCGCAACGGCGCCCAGGGAGCCGACTTGATCCTGCCTGTGCCGAGCGGCACCGTCGTCACTACTCGCAGCGGGGAGGTCCTGGTCGACCTCGTCGGCGACGGGACGGAGTATGTCGCGGCCCAGGGTGGGCGTGGGGGGCTAGGCAATAAGGCTCTCGCGTCGCCACGTCGCAAGGCGCCAGGCTTCGCGCTGCTCGGGGAGCCGGGCGAGGAGACCGAGGTCATCCTCGAGCTCAAGACGCTCGCGGACGTGGCCCTGATCGGCTTCCCTTCGGCCGGCAAGTCCTCCCTGGTCTCGGTGCTCTCGGCAGCCCGACCTAAGATCGCCGACTACCCGTTCACCACCCTGGTCCCCAACCTCGGCGTCGTGACGGCGGGCGGCGAGCGGTTCACCATCGCCGACGTGCCGGGGCTGATCCCCGGGGCGAGCGAAGGGAAGGGTCTGGGGCTGCAGTTCCTCCGGCACGTGGAACGCTGCCACGTGCTCGTGCACGTCATTGATTGCGCCACGCTGGAGCCCGGTCGTGACCCCCTGACCGACCTAGAGGTCATCGAGGCCGAGCTCGACGCCTACGTCCCGCACGGTGCCCTCGGTGGGATCCCGTTGGCCGAGCGCGTCCGCGTCATCGTCCTCAACAAGAGTGACATCCCCGAGGCTCGGGAGTTGGCCGAGATGGTCAAGCCGGATCTGGAAGCGGCCGGGTATCAAGTGCACATCGTCTCAGCGGTCGCGCACTACGGCCTCAAGGAGCTGACCTTCGCCCTGGCTGTGCACGTCAAGAAGGCCCGGGAGGATCACGAAGTCACCGAGCCGAGCCGAACCATCCTTCGGCCCAAGGCCATCGACGACCGGGGCTTCACCATCGAGGTGCAGCAGACCACAGACGGCGAGGTCTTCCGGGTGGTCGGGGACCGGACTACCCGCTGGGTGCGCCAGACCGACTTCAGCAACGACGAGGCCGTCGGATACCTCGCGGATCGGCTCAACCGGCTCGGCGTGGAGGAGGCTCTGCTCAAGGCTGGAGCAGTGTCTGGCTCGACGGTGCTGATCGGCGCAGCAGACGACGCAGTGGTCTTCGACTGGGAGCCGACCATGGCCTCTGGCGCCGAACTGCTCGGCTCCCCCCGAGGCACCGACGTGCGCCTGGACGAGAGCAGCCGCCCGACGCGGTCGGAGAAGCGCACCGCTTTCCACGACAAGAAGGACGCGGAGACGGCAGCGCGGGAGGAGCTCGCCGCCGAGCGACGCGCGGGGATGTGGACGGACCGCGACTAGAGCAGAGTCAGCGCCGCGCGCGTTCGACCAGCAACGACACGGCGCGGCTGGAGCGTCAAGGAGCCGCCGTGAGGGATGCATGAGTATGTGGGGGGATGTAATAGTATTCTGTCCATGCCCGAGAGCGTCGACCGCAGCGCCATCCGGGACGCGCGGCGGCTGGTCGTCAAGGTCGGCTCCTCGTCCCTGACCCACCCCGAGGGACGGCTAGACGAATTTCGCCTGCAGGCTCTGGCCTCCTCCTTGGCCCGCACCGCACTGTCCGGGACCCAGGTCGTCCTGGTGTCCTCTGGCGCCATCGCCGCGGGCATGAAGCCGTTGGGACTGAGCAAGCGACCCAAGGACCTCGCCACCCAGCAGGCGGCGGCGAGCGCTGGGCAGGGTCTGTTGATGACGGCCTACTCCCAAGCGTTCACGATGCACGGGATCCAGGTGGGGCAGGTGCTGCTGACCGCCAACGACATGCACCGGCGCAGCCACTACGTCAATGCGTCCCGCACCCTGGAGCGCCTGCTTGAGCTGGAGATCGTGCCGATCATCAACGAGAACGACACGGTCGCCACCGACGAGATTCGCTTCGGCGACAACGACCGGCTCGCCGCCCTGGTCGCGCAGATCGTCAACGCCGACGCGCTGTTGCTGCTCACCGACGTCGATGCCCTCTACGACGGCCATCCCCGGCACCCCGGCACCACGAAGATCCCGCTGGTCACCTCACCGCAGGACATCGCCGGCATCGATATCTCCCGGGGTGGTTCTAAGGTGGGGACCGGCGGCATGGCCACCAAGATCTCGGCCGCTGCGATGGCTACCGCGGAAGGCATCCCCGTCGTGCTCACCAGCACCGAGCAGATCAACGCCGCACTGGCGGGTGACCCG
>NZ_JAUNVI010000085.1:0-6320 GCF_030537745.1 Ornithinimicrobium sp.
GAGCCCCCTGCGCCGGAGCCTCGGCTGCGGACTCGTCCGCATCATTGCTGTCCGCAGCGCCGTCGGACGGGCCGTCCCCGATCACGCACAGGTCACCGCCGACCTCGACGGTGGCGTCCTCCTCGGCGACGATCTCCTGCAGCACGCCCGCAATGGGCGAAGGGATTTCGGTGTCGACCTTGTCGGTCGACACCTCGACCAGCGGCTCGTCAACCTCGACGGTGTCGCCGACGTTCTTCAGCCAACGGGTCACGGTCCCTTCGGTGACGGACTCACCGAGGGCCGGCATCGTTACACGTTCCGACATGTCTGAAACTCTCTCCTCGTCCGGGGACTTGCAGTCTACGGGTCTTGTGGTCTCGTGGTCAGGCGATTGCTTAGGCGTGTGCGTGCAAGGGCTTGCCGGCCAGCGCCAGGTGGGCCTCGCCCAGCGCCTCGTTCTGGGTCGGGTGCGCGTGGATCAGGGCGGCGACCTCCTCCGGCAGCGCCTCCCAGCTGACGATGAGCTGTGCCTCGCCGATCTGCTCGCCCATCCGCGCACCCACCATGTGCACGCCGACGACCGGGCCGTCCGGCCCCGAGCGGACCAGCTTGACGAAGCCGGCGGTGCCCAGGATCTGTGACTTGCCGTTGCCACCGAGGTTGAACTCGTATGTCGTGACGGCGTCTCCGTGCTTAGCCCTGGCTTGCTCCTCGGACAGCCCGACGGAAGCGATCTCCGGGTCACAGTAGGTGACCTTGGGGATGAGCGTGTCGTCGATGGGAGTCGGGTCGAGGCCGGCGATGTCCTCTGCCACGAAGATGCCGTGCGCAAACCCGCGGTGCGCGAGCTGGGGCCCCGGCACGATGTCGCCGACCGCCCGCACCGTGCCGACCCCTGTCCGGAGCCGCTCGTCGGTCGTCACGAAGCCACGGTCGAGGGTCAGGCCCGCCTCCTCATACCCCAGCCCCTCGGTGCGGGGTCCGCGCCCGACGGCGACGAGCAGCAGCTCCGCCTCGAGGGTGTCCCCGGACTCCAGGGTCAAAGTCACGGTGTCGTCGCTCTGGCTCACGGACGCGACCCGCGCGCCGAGCTTGGTGGTGATCTTGCGCTTGCGGAAGGCCCGCTCGAGCTGCTTGCTCACCGCCGGCTCCTCGGCAGCGACGAGCCGATCGAGCGCCTCGACGATGGTCACCTCCGACCCGAACGAACGCAGCACGGAAGCGAACTCGACCCCGATCACGCCGCCGCCGAGCACGATCGTCCGAGCGGGAACGTCCTCCAGGGTGAGCGCTTCATCGCTGGTCATCACCCGCCCGCCGATCTGAACACCAGGCAGCGTGCGCGCATAGGAACCGCTGGCCAAGACGATGTGCTTGCCGACGAGCTCGCGGTCGCCCACGGTCACGGTCGTGGGGGAGGAGAGCCGTCCCTCGCCCTCCACGAAGGTGATCGCGGTCGCCGACTTCACCAACCCCTGCAGGCCCTTGTAAAGGCGCCCGACGACCCCATCCTTGTAGCGGTGCACCCCAGCCAGGTCGATCGACTCGAGGCTGCTGTTGACACCGTAGGCAGCCCCGCCCCTGGCCGCGTCGGCCACCTCCGCGCTGTGCAGCATCGCCTTGGTCGGGATGCAGCCGCGGTGCAGACAGGTCCCACCGAGCTTGTCCTTCTCCACCAGGGCCACGGTGAGCCCGAGCTGGGCGGCCCTCAGCGCGCAGGCGTAGCCTCCACTGCCGGCGCCCAGGATGACGATGTCGAAAGTCTCAGACGGCATAGCGGCAATCCTGCCACCCCCACCCCACTTCGTGCCTGCCGGGGCATGGCGGCCACGCTGGCGCACAAATTCTGGTGACAGCGCCCACGCAGGCGTGGCAGAGTGGTCTTTGTTCTTGTCCCCGAGAGAGAGGAGGCCCCGTGAACGACAATCCGGCCACGGAAGATGTCAAGGCCAAGTTCCGCGAAGCGCTGGCTAAGAAGCAGGCTCACGGAGGTGCCGATGTCTCGGACGAAACCGAGCAAGGCAAGGTCGCCGGAAGACGCGGCGCCAAGACCTCTGGGACCCAGCAGATGTTCCGGCGCAAGAGCGGCTAAGGGCCGACTCTCCTGACGGAGCGAGGGGCACCACCCGACTGCGGGTGGTGCCCCTCGTCACGTCTGGCCTGTCTCGCTGCCCCGACCGGGCGGTCGTTCAAGCCGGACCGGACGGTCGGTAGGCCCGCACCGAACGGTCGTTAGGCCGGGACGGTCAGCCGGCGTAGGACCTGGCGAGCTCCACCAGCGCGCGCACGCCCGCACCCGAGGCGCCCTTGGGCTGGTAGCCCCACGCGCCCTTGTCGTTGTATGCCGGGCCCGCGATGTCCAGGTGGGCCCACGGGATGGAGTCGGCGTCCTCGCCCTCCCCATGCTTGCCGATGAACTCCTGCAGGAAGACCGCGGCGACCTGGGCTCCGGCCGTCCGCTCCCCGGTGTGCTTGAGGTCAGCGACCGGAGTGTCCAGCGTGGGACGGATCTCCTCTGGCAGCGGCAGCGCCCACGCGGTGTCGCCGACCTCGTTGGCCAGGCGGGTCACCGTGTCGCGCAGGTCGTCGTCGTTGCCCATCACGCCGATGGTCCGCTCACCGAGCGCCACGATGCAGGCGCCGGTCAGAGTGGCCACGTCGACGATCGCGTCCGGCTGCTGCTCGCTGGCCAGCGCCAGACCGTCAGCCATCACCAGGCGGCCCTCGGCGTCGGTGTTGATGATCTCGACCGTGCGCCCGCCGCGCATGGTCACCACGTCACCGGGGCGCTGGGCGAGGTCGCCGGTCATGTTCTCTGCCATGCACAGGTATGCCGTGACGCGCACCGGCAGCCTCAGCTCGGAGATCGCGACGATCGCCGCCGCGCACGCCGCGGCCCCACCCATGTCCATCTTCATCGTGATCATCGACGCACCGGGCTTGATGCAGAGGCCGCCGGAGTCGAAGGTGATGCCCTTGCCGACCAGTGCGAGGTGCTTGCTCGCGCCCTCCGGCTCATAGCGCAGTGTGACCAGGCGAGGGCCGCGCCCCGAGCCCTGACCCACGCCGATGATGCCGCCGCAGCCCTCCTGGGACAGCCGCTGCTCGTCCCAGACCTCGACCTCGACCTCGCTGCCCGCGGCATGCTCGGACACGGAGGCGGCGAACGTCTCGGGATAGAGCACATTAGGCGGAGTGTTGACCAGGTCGCGGGCATAGCGGACCCCCGCGACGATTGCGTCTGTCTCGTCCTTGACGCCCTCCGCGCTGGCCGCTTCGACTCCGGTGACGATCGCCTCGCCGAGCTCTGGCTTGTCCGACTCGGCCTTGCCGACGCCGTGATGGGTCGCAAAAGTGTAGGCCCCCAGACCGACGCCCTGCGCCACCGCAGACGCCTCTTCCGCACCATCCTGACCGAGGGCGAAGACCGCCTTGTCCTTGCCGGCCAGTGCCCTGGCGGCCACACCCGCGGCGCGACGCAACTTCTCCAGCCGACCGGCTGGCCCGCCGCTCGACATACCGACCACCAGCACGAGGCCTGCGGCGACACCCGGGACGCCAGCCAGTTTGGTGACCTCCTCAGCACCCGCCTCGGCGCCGATGGCGGCCAGTGCCTGCTCGAGGTGGCTCGCGGTCTCCTCCGGCAGTCCGTGGCCCTGCGCGAGGGTGCACGACTCACCCTTCTTCGTGGCGGCGACGACCAGCGCGTCTGCGCCGATCTCTGCGGCGCTCTGGTCGGTCAGGGTGAGGGTGGTGGTGCGTCGGCTTTCGGCCATGGGACATCCTTCGTTGGTGCCTAGTGACGGGAATCTTCGCCCTCCGAGCCTAAGCCACGCACGAGCCGACTAGGCTGACGAGCCATGAGCGAGCAGACGAAGAAGTCCCCGTTGCACGACAAGCACGAGGCCCTCGGGGCCAAGATGGCCGACTTCGGTGGGTGGTCGATGCCGATCGAGTATGCCGGTGGCGGCGTGGTCGCCGAGCACACCGCGGTCCGCGAGCGCGTCGGCCTCTTCGACGTGTCCCACCTGGGCAACGCGCTGATCACCGGGGCTGGCGCCAAGGACTTCCTGAATGCCTGCTTCACCAACGACCTGGAGCGGATCCACCCCGGCAAGGCGCAGTACACCCTGTGCTGCGACGAGAACGGCGGCGTGGTCGACGACCTCATCGTCTATCTACGCAGCGACGAGGACCTCCTGCTTATCCCCAACGCAGCCAACACGACGGAGGTCATCCGGAGGCTTCAAGAGGTGGCGCCGGAGGGTATTTCCGTGACGAACGTGCACGAGGACTACGCGATCCTCGCGATCCAGGGCCCCAAGTCCGACGAGGTCCTGGAGGCGCTCGGGCTGCCGACCGGGCACGAATACATGAGTTTCGTAGACGCCCAGTGGCGAGGGCACGAGCTGACGGTATGCCGCACCGGCTACACGGGGGAGCGCGGCTACGAGTTGGTCTGCGGCGTCGAAGACGCGTCAGCGCTGTGGGACGCCGTCGTGTCGGCGATGGAGCCCTTCGACGGTAGGGCGTGCGGGCTCGGCGCTCGCGACACGCTGCGCACGGAGATGGGTTATCCGCTCCACGGGCATGAGCTGTCCTTGGACATCACGCCCGTGATGGCCAAGACCGGATGGGCGGTCGGCTGGAAGAAGGAAGCCTTCTGGGGCAAGGAAGCCTTGTCAGCGCAACGCGAGGCCAAGGAGAGCCGCGTCACCAACGGGCTCTTGGTGACCGGGCGCGGCATCCCGCGGGCCGACTGTGCGGTGCTCGACGCAGACGGCAACACGGTCGGCGAGGTCACCTCCGGCACTTTCTCCCCGACGCTGAAGCAGGGCATCGCGCTGGCGCTCATGGACCGTTCGGTGGCGCAGGGCGATGAGGTCAGCATCGACGTGCGTGGCCGACAGGTGGCAGCGACCGTGACCAAGCCCCCCTTCGTCGAGCGCGGCGCCGGCGCCTGACCCTCAGCCCCCGACCGGGCGGTCGCTCTGGCCACACCGGACGGGCGCAATCGCCACACCGAACGCGCGTTATTGCCACGCCGGGCGGACGGTTGGTCGCGGTCGCGGCTAGACCCGACCGACGAGCGGCATACTGCTCAGGTCGATGACCCGTCCCAGCACCACTGCGTGCAGGTCGCCGCTCACGGAGGCGACGCGGGCGTTCACATAAGAAACTAGCTGGTCCCGAAGGCTCGCGTCACCGGTGCCTTCGAGCGACTCGCTGGTCAGGGTCACGGTCTCGAAGGGCACCGCCGACAGCGCCAGACACAGCTCGTCGGCCAGGCCGCTGATCACTTGGTGCGCGCCTTCGGGGTCGTCCCGGAGGCAACGATCGTCGAGGACGGCATCCACCCACCCGGGCAGGTCGTCGATCAGGACCGGGCTGCGCGATGACAGCAGCGCCCGGGTCAAGTCGAAGGTCTCGACCAAGGACCACTGGTCGGGCCGGCCATTGCGGATCGCCTCGGGATGCTCCCTGGTGGAGACCAAGGTCACCTGGGGATGGGCGCTGAGGAGCGACTGCGCGTGCTGGGCTCGATCGGCGTGCGGTTTGCCCACCACCAAAGTCGTCGTCATGGGCTCAGCATAGCGACGCGATCGAGCATGCCGAGGAGGCGCCACCGAGCAAAGAAGAGCGGGAGGTGGAGGGCCACTGCCCTCCACCTCCCGCACCTCCAGGATGATCGTGCGACGCGACGATCGTCAGCGCTTGCCGCCCAGGAGGCCGCCCAGGACGTCGCCGAGGATGTTGCCGGACCCAGCGCGGGTGCCCTGACCGGTCGCACCACCGAGCGCTGAGCCGAGGACGTCCTGCAGGATCGAAGTCATGTCGAGCCCGCCGCCAGATGCGGCCGCCTGGTCCTGCGGCGTGAGGGCTCCACCCGAGCTTCCCTGCGGCGCGGCACCAGCGCCCTTCATCTGCTTGGCGAGCCAGGACAGCACGATCGGAGCGAGCAGCGGGAGCAGCTTGCGCACGAGGGCGCCGGTCTGCGGCCCACCCAGGCCACCGAGTTGGTTGACGACACCGTCGGTGTTGCCACCGAAGACGTGGCCCAGGATCTTTTCGCCGTCACCGGTGTCGACGCTGTCCAGCGCCAGGTTGTCGGCCAGACCGTTGTCGTGCTTGCTCAGCGCGCTGAGCAGCGACTGTGCGCCGTCCGCGTTCTGAGTGTTAGCCGCGAGCCCACCGAGCAGGGCCGGCAGCGCGGCCTTCACGGCCTGGCTGGTGGTGGCGGGGTCGCTGCCGAGCGACTGTGCGAGCTGGTCGATCGGGATAGAGCGCATTAGCTGGTCAATCATGGGGGGCCTCTCCCTCGTCCTGGCCCCCGGTTG
>NZ_JAUNVI010000085.1:6420-9198 GCF_030537745.1 Ornithinimicrobium sp.
GATGGGCTCAGCGACGGTGGACGGGGTCCCCGCGCTTCAGGGCAGGACGAGGTATGCGGCTGCCACGCATCTGGAAGGCGCGCAGCACCGTATAGGACGCTGAGCCCTTGCCGGGCAGGTGGCCGAAGGCCTCCAGGAAGTTGGCCTTCGCCCGACGCCACAGCAGCCAGTTGTCGATGATCGCAAACAGGATCAAGGAGTAGGCGCCGACAAAACTGGCCATCTTGGCCCAGTCCTGCTGGATGACAGACAGTGCCAGCACGATGAGCATGGCCGGCAATAGGATCTCGCCGACGTTGCGACGGGAGTCGACCGTGTCGCGCAAGAAACGGCGCTCGGGCCCCTTGTCCCGCTCTGGCAGATAGCGCTCCTCGCCGCGGAGCATCGCCTCCCGGATCTCCGACCGAGCCGAACGGGCCTTGGCCTTGGCCTCAGGGGTCTTGTTCTGCGCGGCGCCGACCAGAGGGCGCCGATTAGCAGCCTCGGCGTCGCGACGCTTCGGGGTCGGGCGACCCTTCCCCAGGGGAGGGGAGGCGGCGATGTTGGCCTCGCTTAGCTCAGCGGGCTCGGACGACTTCTTCCAGAACTGCACGGCCCCAGTGTAGGTGGCATCCTCCGTTGGCCCGTCCACGCGTCGACACCGGCGTGGGGACTCCATACCGTGCGGTCGGATGCCCGGTCTAGAGTCGAAGACGTGAGCGAACAGACCCAGCAGCCGTCCCCGTCCACCGCTGACCTCGCCGCGCGCGTGCACGACGCGATGCCCGGGATCCGCTCCGACCTCGAAGCGTTGACGCGCATCCCCTCGGTCTCCCTCGACAGCTTCGACCAGCGCCACGTCGATGACTCGGCGCAGGCGGTCGCCGACTTGTTGGCTGCCGAGGGTATGGACGTGCGGGTCGTGCGGGAGGGCGGTCGGCCGGCTGTCATCGGACACCTGGCCGGACCGCAGGGCGCACCCACCGTGCTGCTCTATGCACACCATGACGTGCAGCCGCCGGGGGAGGAGGCGGACTGGAACACCCCGATCTTCGAGCCGACCGAGATCGACGGGCGTCTGTATGCCCGCGGGGTCGCCGACGACAAGGCGGGAATCATGGCGCACGTCGCCGCGCTGCGTGCCCACGGGGGCAAGCCTCCGGTGGGGGTGACGGTCTTCGTCGAGGGGGAGGAGGAGGTCGGCTCGGACTCGCTGCCGACGATCCTGGAGCGTCACGGCGACGCCCTCGCGGCGGACGCGATCGTCTTGGCCGACAGCCAGAACTGGAAGATCGGCGTCCCCGCGCTCACCACGACGCTGCGCGGACTGGTCAGGGTCGTGGTGGAGGTCAAGGCGCTGGAGCATGGCGTGCACTCCGGCATGTTTGGCGGTGCGGTGCCCGACGGACTGACCGCGCTGGCTCGGCTGCTGGCGACGCTGCACGACGACGAGGGCAACGTCGCGGTCGCCGGCCTGCAGTCCTCGGAGGCGGCTGACCTGGACTATCCGGAGGAGACGCTGCGCGCCGAGTCTGGTCTGGCCGAGGGAGTCCAGCCGATCGGGAGCGGCTCCTTCCTGTCCCGGCTGTGGACCAAGCCGGCGCTGACCGTCATCGGCATCGACGCGCCGACGGTCGCTAAGGCCGCCAACCTGCTCACGCCGGTCGGTCGGGCGAAGATCTCGATGCGCATCCACCCCGCGGAGGTGCCGGAGACGGCATACCAGTTGTTGAAGAAGCATCTGGAGGACAACGCGCCGTGGGGCTGCCAGGTGAGCGTCACCCTGGACGACCACGGATCGGGCTTCGCGGCCAACGCTCAGGGGCCGATCTATGAGGAGGCGCGCGCTGCCTTCCGGGACGCGTGGGAGGGGACCGAACCGGTCGACATCGGCGTCGGTGGCTCGATCCCGTTCGTCGCGGCATTCGCTGAGCGGTTCCCGGAGGCAGCGATCTTGGTGACCGGTGTCGAGGACCCCGACACCCGTGCCCACGCAGCTAACGAGAGTCTGCACCTAGGCGAGTTCGAGCGGGTCTGCCTCGCGGAGGCGCTCCTGCTGGAGCGGCTCGGGCGCCTGGGCAAGGACTGAGCCGTGGGCAAGGACAGCGAGGGTTCGTACGTGCAGGACAGCTACGAACGCAACGCGCGCTACATCCAGACGCGGATCACCAGCGACGGGCGCGACGGCTTCCAGGTGGAGCCCGGACGCTTCCGGCTGATCACGTCGCGCGCGTGCCCGTGGGCGCACCGAGCGATCCTGACCCGCAAGCTCCTCGGGTTGGAGGAGGCGCTGCCGATGGGCGTTGCCGGTCCGGTGCACGACAAGGATTCGTGGACCTTCGACCTCGATCCCGGCGGTGTCGACCCGGTGCTGCGCATCCCCAAGCTGAAGGACGCCTATGACGCGCGGCCCCAGGGTTATCCGGAGTCTGGGGTCACGGTGCCAGCGATCGTGGACACCACGACGGGCCAGGTGGTCACCAACGACTTTGATCAGATGGTCAAAGACTTCGTCACCGAGTGGACCCCCTATCAGGAGGAGCACGCTCCTGACCTGTGGCCGCTGGCCCTGCGGGAGGAGATCGAGGAGGTCTCCGAGCTCGTCTACCGGGACGTCAACAATGGCGTCTACCGGTGCGGGTTCGCCGGGACACAGTCGGCCTACGAGGCGGCCTACGACCAGTTGTGGGCACGGATGGACTGGTTGGAGGAGCGGCTTTGCGGACGTCGCTATCTGGTGGGGCAGCAGCTCACTCTTGCGGATATCCGGCTGTGGCCGACGCTGGTGCGGTTTGACGC
>NZ_JAUNVI010000086.1 GCF_030537745.1 Ornithinimicrobium sp.
GCCTTTGACCTGCACCACCCAGAGGTCGGCACCCTGGAATCCCCCGAACCAGACAGAGGCACCGCCGAACAGCTCCGTCGGTGAGGCAGCGTGCCTAGTGTGCGCTCAGCCGAGCGCGCGGGTGGCGCTAACCCAGCGCTCCACCAGCTGGCTGGCGCTGCCATCGTCGAGAGCGGCCTCGGCCCGGTCCATCCCGGCGCGCACACAGCGGTGCAGCTCATCCTCGCTCCGAGGGTGGGCATCCTGCTCACCGCACGACAGGAGCGCCAACGCGGTCCCGGCATTGAGCAGGACGGCGTCACGGACTGCGCCGGTCGACCCGTCGAAGAGCTGCCGGGCCACCTCGGCGTTGTGCTGCGCATCGGCGCCACGCAAGGAGTCCACAGGGTGCAGCGGCAGGCCCAACCGTTGCGGGTGCAGGCTCCAACGACTGATCGAGGCAGTTGCGTCGACCCACCACACGGTGCTGGTCGTCGCAGGGGTGATCTCATCCAGCCCGTCATCCCCCCGGAAGACTGCCGCCGGAGTGCCCCGCGCGGCGAAGACGCCAGCCATCAGCTCCGCCATCCGCGCGTCCGCCGACCCGACTGCTGCATACCTGGGTTGCGCAGGGTTGGTCAACGGACCGAGGAAGTTGAAGGCCGTGGCGATGCCGAGATCCTTGCGGACGACGGCGGCATGGCGCATGGAGGGATGGAAGGTCTGCGCGAAGCAGAAGGTGATCCCTACCGTTCCGGCCAGGCCGGCCACCTGCTCGGGGGAGAGATCGAGCCGGACTCCCAACGCCTCGAGCATGTCCGCCGACCCGGATTTGCTCGACGCGGCACGGTTGCCGTGCTTGACCACGACGGCACCCGAGGCAGCCATGACGATCGCCGACATCGAGGAGATGTTGACCGTGTGAGCCCGGTCCCCACCGGTCCCGACGATGTCGATGCTGGGGCCCTCCACCGTGAAGCGGTGCGCGTGCTCCAGCATCATCGTGGCCAGGCCGGTCATCTCCGGCACCGTCTCGCCCTTGGCGCGCAGGGTGGAGAGGAAGGCGGCCAGTTGACTCGGGGTCGCCTCGCCCGACATCACACGGTCCATGGCCCAGGCGGTCTGGTCGCCTGAAAGGTCCTCGCCGCGGACGAGGGTCGTCAGCAGGTCGGCCCAGGTGGTCCCGGGCTCGTGGTCGCTGTCGTGCGGAGGTGTCAGGTCCGCGCCGCTCACCGGCGCGCCAGGTCGGCGACCGCGGCGGCCATCGCCTGCGGGTCGAGCGGGCGAGGCAGTGCCGCATCGGCCAGTGACCACGTCGCGAGCCAGCCGTCGACGGGGCGCCCGGTCAGGACGAGGATCGGCGGACACTCGAAGATCTCGTTCTTGAGCTGGCGGCTGATGCCCATACCGCCGTAGGGCTGGGACTCGCCGTCCAGGATGAGCACGTCATAGCCGCCCGCCTTGACGTCCAGGATCGCTGCCTCCGGCGTCGCACACTCATGCCACCGCTCGATGCGGACATCGGCAGCGGGATGGTCCCCGACGCCCATCCGTACGGCGTCCCGGACGTCACGGTTGTAGCTGTAGAGCAGGACCGAGATCGCCCGCGCAGTGGCGGCGCTGGTGGCCGGGACAAGCTCGGTCGATCCCTCGGTGGTGCCTGGAGTCGCGGTCATGCCGTCGATGGTATTCCACCCCCGTGTCGGTCGCTGCGCCCACCGTCGCGAGACGCGCGGTGAGGCGGCTCCACAACGGAGTCGATCATGGGCCATAATGTGTTGGTGACTTCTCCTGCAGCAACCATGAGCGACCTAGAGCGGTTCCACGCGACCGCTCATGGCCCGGCGACGCGGCCCAACATGACTGCCGTCGGGACGATGGTGTGGCTCTCGAGCGAGATCATGTTCTTCGCGGGGCTCTTCGCGATCTACTTCACGATCCGATCAGTCTCACCCGACCTCTGGGCCGATCGCACGGCCTTCCTCGACGTGAAGTTTGCGCTGATCAACACCTCTATCTTGGTGATCTCCTCGATCTGGTGCCAGTTCGGCGTGTGGAAGGCGGAGCAGGGCGTGCCGCACCGCACCGGCAAACTTCTCGACGTCCGCAGCTGGGGGATGCGCGAGTGGTACGTGCTGACGTTCCTGTTTGGCTCGACGTTCATCGCCGGCCAGGTCTGGGAGTACGCCACGCTCACCATGGAGGGGCTGACCCCGACCGCCGATTCCTACGGATCGGCGTTCTTCATCACCACCGGATTCCACGGGCTGCACGTCATCGGCGGACTGATCGCCTTCCTGCTGATCATCGCGCGCAGTTTCACCGCCGGTCGCTATACCCACGCGCAGGCTGCCGGTGCCGTCGTGACCTCTTACTACTGGCACTTCGTCGACGTCGTGTGGATCGCACTGTTCTTCGTCATCTACGTGCTGCAGTGACCGTGGCAGCCCTCTCAATGAGTTCTCCCGACCATGGGGCACCCCGCCCCGCACCCGAACTGACCCCGTCCGGAAGGATCGACGAGTGACTTCCCTCGCTGCCCGCCGCCGTAGTCCGATGGCGCTGCTGGTGCTGCTCTTCCTCGGCTTGTGTTTCACCGGCACGGCGTATGCCGCCTTCGCGCCGAGCGCTGCGCCCGGCACCTCGGCGGCCACGATGACCGCTGAGGACGTCGCCGCCGGCAAGAAACTCTTCCTGGGCAACTGCGCTACCTGCCACGGAGTCAACGGTGAGGGGAAGGAGCCTGCTGGTCCGTCCCTGATCGGCGCCGGCGCGGCCGCCGTCGACTTCCAGGTCTCCACCGGACGGATGCCGTTGCCAGCCCCGGGCATCCAGGCCGAGCGAGCCCCCGAAAACGTCAAGTTCAGCTCCGAGCAGATCAGCCAACTCGCGGCGTATGTCGACTCCTTGGGTGCCGGACCGGACGTCCCCGACAGTGAGTACATCGACCTGGCGGGCGCGGATATCGCGGCCGGTGGCGCTGCCTACCGCACCAACTGCGCGATGTGCCACAACGCCTCGGGCACCGGTGGGGCGCTCACCCGTGGCAAGTTCGCGCCGACCCTGATGAACGTCGAGCCGCAGCACATCTATGAGGCGATGGTCACGGGCCCGCAGTCGATGCCGGTCTTCAACGACCAGAACATTTCACCGCAGGAGAAGGAAAACATCATCGCCTTCCTCAAGTTCGTCGAGGATGGCGGTAACGAACATGGCGGCGCTGGCCTCGGCAGCGTCGGCCCGGCCGGGGACGCGTTGTTTGTGTGGACTCTCGGGATCGGCGCCATGATCGCCGCGGCTGTATGGCTCGGAAGGAAGGCTGCCTGATATGGCGACTCGCGAGAATCTGCCCGCCCCGGTGTCCGAGGAGGGCCTCGGGCGATTCAGCAACCCGGGGATGGCCCCGCACCGACCGCGTCGAGCCGACGTCGACGAGAAAGCCGCTACGCGCGCCTCCACTCAGGTGGTCGTCCTCTTCACGATCTCGGCCTTGTCCTCGATCGCGTTCCTGGTGGCGTACTACGTCATCGATCCCACGCTGAAGGGATCGATCATCGGGATCGGGGAGCTGAACCTCTTCCACGCAGTGCTTGGCGTGACGATGGCGTTGTCGCTGCTCGGCATCGGCCTAGGCGCCATCCACTGGGCCAAGACCCTGATGCCGGACGAGGAAGTGGTCGAGGAACGCCACCCGCAAAGCTCGCCTCAAGAAGACCGTGACGCGGTCTCCCAGATCCTTTCCCATGGTTTTCGCAGCTCTCAACTCAACCGTCGCTCAGCGCTCCTCGGATCGGCGGCTGGCGCGCTGGGCCTGTTCGCCCTACCGATGGTCGTGCCGGTCATCGCCGGCCTTGGCCCGCGTCCGGGTGGGGAGATGTACACGACCCACTGGAAGGCTGGTCTCCGGCTCCGGATCGACCCCTCCGGTGCGGCGATCCGCGCGGCGGACGTGACCCAGGGTTCCGTCTTTCACGTGATGCCCGAAGGCTTCGTCGGCGCGGCTCAAGAGGACCTGCCGGCGAGCGAGGTCCTTGTCGCGAAGGCGAAGGACTCGGTCATCCTGGTCAAGTTGGACGCCTCGAAGATCAAGAGCCAGAAGCAGCGCGACTGGGGCTACGAAGGAATCGTGGCCTATTCCAAGGTCTGCACCCACGTGGGTTGCCCGGTGGCGCTGTATGAGCAGCAGACCCATCACCTGCTCTGCCCGTGCCACCAGTCAACGTTTGACATGACCGACGACTGCAAGGTCATCTTCGGTCCGGCCAAGCGCCCATTGCCGCAGTTGCCCATCACCGTCGACGGTGAGGGTTATCTCGTGGCCGCCGACAGCTTCCGAGAGCCGGTCGGCCCTAGCTTCTTCGAGCGCAACCGTCCCGGTCTGCTGAATGCGAAGGATGACGCATGAGCACCATGAGCCACGTACCGCAAGGCGCAGACCACCTCCGCGCTGACGCTCCCGTCGACACGGCCGTCAACGACTATGGCGACACCTACCTGGGAGCCAAAGATCCTGGGCTGCCGCCGGGACTCGGATGGGTCGATGAGCGTACGGGCGCGGCCAAGGGGATGCGCTTTTTGCTGAAGAAGGTCTTCCCGGACCACTGGAGCTTCCTCCTGGGTGAGGTGGCCATGTACTCCATGGTTATCTGCTTGATCACCGGCACCTTCCTCACGCTGTGGTTCGTCCCGAGCATGGGCCACGTCGTCTACGACGGTTCCTACGTGCCGCTCAAGGGCGTTGGCATGTCCGAGGCGTACGCGTCCACGTTGGACATCAGCTTTGAGATCAAGGGTGGTCTGCTGATGCGTCAGCTGCACCACTGGGCAGCGCTCTTCTTCATCGTCGGCATCGCCCTGCACGCCGCACGGGTGTTCTTCACCGGCGCGTTCCGCAAGCCGCGAGAGATCAACTGGCTGATCGGCGTCGTCCTGTCGCTGCTGGCCTGCATCGAAGGCTTCGCGGGCTACTCGCTGCCGGACGACCTGCTCTCGGGCACCGGCATCCGGGCAATGAACGGCTTCATGATGTCGGCGCCCGTGATCGGCACCTGGATGACGTACTTCGTCTTCGGTGGCGAGTTCCCGGGGGAGTCGATCATCCCCCGGCTCTACATCGCGCACGTCCTGCTGCTGCCGGCCATCCTGGTCGGGCTGTTCGTAGCACACCTGGTGCTGATCGTCGTGCACAAGCACACGCAGTACCCCGGGCCGGGTCGTACCAACAACAATGTTGTCGGCTTCCCGGTGATGCCGGTCTACACCGCCAAGGCCGGCGGCTTCTTCTTCGTCGTCTTCGGAATCACGGCGCTGGTGTCGGCGCTCGTGCAGATCAACGCCGTCTGGGTGTTCGGTCCCTATGACCCGGGTCAGGTCACGGCCGGCTCACAGCCGGACTTCTATATGTGGTTCTCCGACGGTGCGCTAAGACTGCTGCCCGGCTTCTTGGAGTTCACGCTGTTCGACACGGTGTGGAGCATGAACATCTTTATCGGTTCGCTCCTGCTTCTGCCGCTGGTGTGGACGGTGATGGGTGCCTATCCGTTCCTCGAGGCCTGGGTCACCGGTGACAAGCGTGAGCACCACCTGCTGCAGCGTCCCCGCAACGCTCCGGTCCGGACCGCGATCGGTGCGGCCGCGATCTCGATGTATCTGATCCTGGCCCTGGCCTGCATCAACGACATCCTGGCGATCAAGATGCAGCTGTCGATCAATGACCTGACGATCCTGTTCCGGACGTTGTTCTTCGTCCTGCCAGTCATCACGTTCTACGTCGTCAAGCGCGTGTGCATGTCGCTTCAGCGCCACGACCGGGAGAAGGTCCTGCACGGTCGCGAGACCGGCAAGGTAGTGCGCACCGCGGAGGGTAGATTCTTCGAGGTGCACGAGCCGTTGGACCCGTACACGCGGTGGAAGCTGGTCGAGTACGAGCCCACCCACCCGCTCGGCCTCACAGAGGGCGGGATCGACGACGCCCACGGTGTGGCACGGCCGGCTGGCCCGCTCGCGGGCCTGCGCGGCGCGCTGTCCAACTTCTTCTACCAGGACGCGATCGGTCCGGTTACCCCCGCCGAGCTCGCTGCCGCGCACAGCCACGGAGAGCTCGACGAGCTGGACGGCCCGGAGGAAGCGGCCAGCCTCGCGCAGCACGGCTCACAGGTCAACGCCGGGGCGGGAGAAAGTTTCGGCGAAGAACTCACTGGGGTGGATAGTCATCGCTGAGCACGACCCCACGCACGAGCGCCCCGTCCTTCCTTCGGAGGGCGGGGCGCCGTCGTCAGGGGACCTGGCGATGTCGCGGGAGGAGTTTGAAGAGGCGGTCGGCGACGCTTTGGACCTGGTCCCTTCGCAGCTTATGGACCAGCTGGATAACGTTGCCTTCTTCGTCGAAGACGAGCCGTCAGCGGAAGAGCCTGAGCTCCTCGGCGTCTATGACGGCGTGCCTCTGACCGAACGGGCGATGTCCTGGGGCGGCGGTATGCCTGACCGGATTACGATCTTCTCTGGTCCGCTCCAGCGCATGTGCCAGGACCGCGAGGAACTCCTGGACGAGATCGCCGTTACAGTCGTCCACGAGATCGCCCATCACTTCGGCATCAACGACGACACCTTGCACGACCTGGGGTGGGGTTAACGTGGCGGCGGCCGTGCGTCAGTGCCGGACCGTCAACAACATGGCGAGCCCAGCCGGCGCTCGCACTGAGGTCGTCGATAGAGTGGGCAGATGATTTCTGCCATCGTGCTGATCAAGGCCGACGTGTCGCGTATCCCGGAGGCGGCACACGAGATCGCCCAGATCGAGGGGATCAGCGAGGTCTACTCGGTGACCGGTGACATCGATCTCATCGCGGTCGCCCGCGTGGCCCAGCATGAGGACTTCCACGGCGTCATCGCCGACCAGCTCAACAAGGTGGCCGGCGTGCTGGAGACCAGCACCCACATCGCCTTCCGTACCTACTCCGACGAGGATCTCGAGGCTGGCTTCGCGCTCGGCCTTGACGACTGAGCCGAGCGTGCGGCCGCAGGCCTGACAATCACGCTGCTGGCGGGGGGAGCGCCCCCACGGGCCGGTCCTGGGGCCGCTGTGGCGCAGGGTCGAGCAGGTCGACCGTCGACCAGGTCGTGGCCTGCGGCTCCAGCTCTGCGCGGCTGGCACCTGCACCGTCGACCGGACAGGTCCACCGCCCTTCGAGCTCTACGAGGCGGGTGCCAGGTTTCTCCAACCAGGCGAGGATCAGCTCGGTCTCCTCGGCGAGTGCGCTTGGGCCGATGACAGGAAGCGCGTCCGTGCTCTGCGAGGGTGCCGCGACGATTTCGGCGGTCGTGCGGAGCGCCTCGATGTAGGGGACCGGGTCAGCGCCGACCGGAGTGAGGGTGGTGCCCGCCAGTCGCCCGTGCCGGACGCACACGATCTCCCATCCGCCCCCCTCCCTTCGCCGTGCGGCGACGAGCTCGGTAGTCGCCGTCAACGGTCGCAGGCGCTGTGCCCGTGCGGCAGCCCGGACAAGGGCCATCATGCGGTCTCGCAAGGTCGCTGCCTCTTCGAAGCGTTCCTGCGCCGCCAGCGTGTCCAATCGGCCACGGAGGGCTGCCATCGCCTCCCTGGAACTGCCGCTGAACACCTCGGCCGCCTGCTCGGCGACGTGGGAGTAGTCCTGCAGGCTCTGGGCGCCGATGCACGGGCCGCCGCACCGGCCCAGGTCGAAGAGGGCGCAGGCTGAGGTGCTGGACGCGGTCTTGGCCAACCGAGGGGTGCACTGGCGCAGCGGCACCACCTCGTGCAGTGCGGTGATGGCGGCGTCAGCGGTGCGACGACTCGCGAACGGGCCGGCATAGTGAGCGCCGTCTCCGCGCACGGTGCGCACGATCGACAGCCGCGGGAAGGGCTCATCGGTCAGTTTGACCCACACTGCCTTCTCCGGAAATCGGGACCGCCGGTTGTAGCGGGGCTTGTGCTTGGCGATCAACCGCAACTCGCGCACGGAGGCCTCCAGCGGGGTCGCGCAGACGATCGGCGTGATCGACTCCGCCAGGCCGACCATCTCGGCCATCCGACGCCTGGTCTCCGAGGCCGTGAAATAGGTGCGGGTGCGTCGGCGCAGGTCGGTCGCGGTGCCGACGTAGAGCGGCTCGCCACTGCCGTCCTTGAAGATGTAGACCCCTGGCGCCGACGGCATCTCATCAGCCAGGAAGCGCTTTCGTCGCTGGGCCGTGCTGACCCGCGAGGTGTAGGACTGCAGCTCTTCGATGGTGTGGACCCCGAGGTTGCCTACGCGCTCGATCAGGCCGTGGAGCACGTCGACGGTGGCCTGGGCATCATGCAGCGCTCGGTGGTCCGGAGTGACCCTGGCGCCGAAGAGCGTCGCCAGGCTGCCGAGCTTGTGGTTGGGTGCCTCATCCTTGTGCACGAGCTGCCGCGCCAGTCGCACGGTGTCGATCACGGGAAAGGTCGGCCACCGGTGACCCGTCTGCGCGGCTGCGGCCTTCAGGAAGGAGATGTCGAAGCCGGCGTTGTGGGCGACCAGCACGGAGCCGGCGGCGAACTCGAGGAACTGGGGCATGACGGTCCGGATGCTAGGCGAGTCGGCGACCATGGCGTTGGTGATTCCCGTCAGCACCGTGATGAACGGTGGGATGGGGGTGCTCGGACGGACCAACGTCTGGAACTCGCCGAGGACCTCACCGCCGCGCACTTTGACCGCTCCGAACTCGGTGATCTGGCAACCGGAGGGCGAGCCACCCGTGGTCTCTAGGTCGACGACGACGAAGGTGACGTCGGCTAGCGCCACGCCCAGGTCGTCGAAGGTGCCTTGCACCATCGAGCTGGGTTTCATCGAGCTGGGCATCCTCTGCATCCTTACGCGTCCTCCATAGCCACGAACGTAGAGGGGACCACTGACACACTGCGGCAGAACTGCCGATGGAGCGAGCAGCGGACTGGTCGGCGCGGTCACGCATGAGGGAGGGTCTGTCGGTGGTCGTCCCTAGCGTCGTCGTCAAGGAGGTGGAAGACATGACCACGTTCACCATCGATTGTGATAGTTGCCCCGCCCGGGGCCGGCTGTGTGGAGACTGCTTCGTGCCTGTCCTGGGCAAGATCTGGCTCGAGACGCCCACGGCAAGGACGATGCCAAGCCTTGGGTCGGGTCGATCCGACCCGCCCGAGGCAGGGCATGACCATGCAGTGCTGGAGCAGG
>NZ_JAUNVI010000012.1:0-16940 GCF_030537745.1 Ornithinimicrobium sp.
CACCTGTGGGTGGAGGACTTCCTGGAGCTGTTCACCACGGTCATGGTGGCCTACATCTTCGTGATGCTGGGGGTGGTGCGTCGAAAGATTGCGATCACGATCATCTTCCTGGACGTCATCCTCTACTCCGCTGGCGGCGTGCTCGGCACCATGCACCACCTGTACTTCTCCGGGACCCCGGTCGAGCACATGGCACTGGGCGCCTTCTTCTCCGCATTAGAGGTCATCCCCCTGACTTTCCTCACCGTCGAGGCGTGGACCTTCCTGCAACTCGGCGCGCGACAAGAGTCTCGAAGCAGCGCGCCCTTCCCGCACCGGTGGGCGGTCATGTTCTTGGTCGCGGTCGGCTTCTGGAACTTCGTCGGTGCAGGCATCTTCGGCTTCCTGATCAACCTGCCGATCGTCTCCTACTACCAAATCGGCACCGCACTGACTGCTAACCACGCCCACGGGGCGATGATGGGCGTCTACGGGATGTTGGCCGTCGGACTTGCCCTCTTTGCCTTGCGCTACATCATCTCGCCGGAACGATGGCCGGACCGGCTCGCCAAGATCTCCTTCTGGTCCCTCAACATTGGCCTGGCGTGGATGGTCTTCGCGACGCTCCTGCCGCTGGGTGTGGTGCAGCTGTGGGCCTCCGTCAACGACGGCTATTTCGAGGCGCGCTCCCTCAACTACATCAGCCAGCCCGGCAACGCACTGCTGGAGTGGATGCGGATGCCCGGTGACGTCCTCCTCATCGTCGGTGGGGTGCTCCCCTTCTTGTGGATCACCTGGCTCGGGGTGCGCTACGCCATCCCGGCCACCACGTTCACGATGGAGCCGGAGACCCTCTTCGTCATGGAGACGGAGCAGGCGCGCAGCGACCGCACCGGAGTCGACACCGTTGTCGGCGCTGGCCGGGACCTCAGCGCTGAGGGGGAAGTGTTGCCGCCAAGCCGCTACGCCTCGGACCGCCGACGCAACGACCCCGGGGACGACGCCCCGTGATGGCCCAGATCGGGGTCGTGACCTGGCTCGCCGCCGGCTATGGCGTGGTGTTGCTCTTCGTTGCCTACGGCATCGACACGATGGCGCGCCGGGCGGCCCGCAAGGTCGAGGACCAGAGCGCTGGCGGCTTCGTCTACCACGAGGAGCACGACGCCTGGGTGTGTCCAGAAGATCAGTGGTTGTGGCCTCAATCCTTTGACCCGGACAACAGGGTGATGCGCTATCGCGGGAGTCCCAGCGTCTGCAACTCCTGCCCGGTCAAGTCAACCTGCACCACCTCCAGCAGCGGGCGTGAGGTCCGCCGGCTGGTCGACAGCTGGCCCTCTTCTGAGTCGGCACGCTTCCACCGCGCCATCGCCTGCTGCATCACCGTGCTTGCTGTCGCCTGGCCAGGTGCGGCAGCACTGACCCGCTCCAGCACCCTGGAGACGGCGGTGCTCCTGGGCGTGACCGCCCTCGTGGCGCTGGGCTCGCTCCCACTCTGGTCCCACCTGCGACGAAGCCCGGCCGACCCTGGCGCGATCTTCGTCCCGATCCAGAGCCTGGACGACAACGTGCAGCACCGCGAGGAGGCGGCACGGGACCTGGTCCGACGGCGCACCTCCTACGCCTCCGACCGCCGCGAGGACGCTCCTGCCCCCGAGGTGATCGGCCGACGCACGGCATACTCTTCGGACCGTCGTCAGGAAGAGGCCGCACTGGAACTGATCCGCAAGCGAGCGGCATACTCCTCGGACCGACGCTCCACCCAGCAAGGGGGCCTGCCGTGACCGACCCGGTAGTGATCATCCCTGTCGTGATCCTCATCGTCATCGTGGCCCTGGCGCTCATGTCGCTACGGATCGTCAAGGAGTATGAGCGCGGTGTGGCGTTCCGTCTCGGCCGGCTCCGCCCCCTGCTCGGACCCGGCATCGTCGTGGTGCTGCCGGGCCTGGACAAGATGGTGCGGGTGGACCTGCGGGTGGTGACCCTCACGATCCCGCCACAGGAGGTCATCACCAGGGACAACGTCACCGCGCGGGTCAATGCGGTGGTGCTCTTCAAGGTGACGGACCCGATCCGATCCGTCATGGCCGTCGAGAACCACGCGGTGGCGACGTCGCAGATCTCCCAGACCACGCTGCGCTCCGTGGTGGGCCGCGCCGAGCTGGACACCCTGCTGGCCCACCGCGCCGACCTCAACGAGGACCTGGCCAAAACGATCGCCCAGCAGAGCGAGCCGTGGGGCGTGCAGGTCGACGTCGTCGAGATCAAGGACGTCGAGATCCCGGAGATCATGCAGCGCGCGATGGCCCGCGAGGCCGAGGCCGAGCGCGAGCGTCGCGCCAAGGTGATCAGTGCGCGCGGTGAGTTGCAGGCCTCCAAGGAGCTGCGCGACGCCTCGATCATCCTGAGCCAGAGCCCGGCTTCGCTCCAACTGCGCTACCTCCAGACCCTCCTCGAGCTCGGCGCGGACCAAAATTCGACCGTCGTCTTCCCGCTCCCGATCGATATCCTCCAACCGTTCTTGTCCGCGGCGACCGCCGTGACCACACATTTCACTGACCGTCCGAAGGGTGATCTTGATGACTCAGCCTGACGAACCCCACGTCGTCACTGATACCGCTCACGAAGACGCGCCGCTGACGCGCGGTCGACCGGTGGTGCTCGTGCCTACCCCGCCGGGACTGTGGATGGTGCTCCTGGGGGTCTTCGTCGCGACACTCTCACCGTTGTTCGGTTTCTTGTGGGGCGGCACATTCGGCACGGGCGAGGAGGGTCAGACGCTGAGCCCGATCTATATCGGACTGTTCCTGGGAGTGCTCGTCGGCGCTCTGGGCGTCATCGCCGCACTCCTAGGTGGCGTGAAGCTTTACCGCTACAACCAGTCCGTCCGCACCGCCGACGAGGACGAAGCGCAGGGTAGCCGCGAGATCGCCTGACGCGGACGACGACCGGCGATCGCCGCACGTCCCACGAGGCCACACTTCGGCACCTGCTCAGACCCACTCTTGAACGATCCTGCGCTCGTGGTCAGTCACCCACAGGTGTGCCAGTGCGCCGTTGACCAGCGGAAGGTGCGGCGCGACGTGGCCGCACTCCACGTCGAAGACGATGGGGACGTCCAGATCCTCCAGCGCATCGAGCACGGCCTCCCGTTGGGTGAACTCGCCGGAGGGCGGGGCCTGGGTCCGTCCCACCACAATCGCGTTCGCGTGCGCGAACCAGCCCGCCAACCGCATCCCGTGCAGCGCCCGACAGATCTCAAAAGCCTCGGCCTCAGCGGCCTCGACGTAGATGATCAGGCCGTCCTTGGCATACTCCCGACCAAAGGCGGGCAGGTCTCCAAACGGAGTGCCGGTCAGCCGGCTGATCACCTCTATGCAGCCACCGATCAGGCGACCGGACACCTCGATCTCCTCGTCGTCTGCCACCTCCCACCCCCCGACACCGTCAAGTGCGTAGGTCGAGGCCGCGGGGTCGCTCTCCCAGACATCGAAGAGGCCGGTCCGGTAGACCCCGCTCTGTCTCTGGCTGATCGGCAGTTCAGCGCCTGCGACCTTCGTCCAGTGGGCCAGGCCGTCCGCCGGTCGGTAGGGGCTGTCCATCAGGTTCGCGCCGTGCAGAGTTGCCCACCCCGCGCGGAGGGTGAGCGGCAGCATCAGCGTGCTCAGGTCGCTGTATCCGACGAGCCACGTCGGCGGCGCCTGCGTGAACGCGTCCCAGTCGAGGAGATCGAGCACGTCGATGGCTGTCTCTCCCCCCCACGGCGGGACCACGGCTGCGATCGTGGGGTCCAACAACATTCGTTGCAGCTCGTCGGCGCGCTCCACAGCCGGGGCGCTGACGTGTCCGGAATCACCGCCCATGCAGTCTCCGACGGTCACGTCGTAGCCGCGCTCTCGGAGGGTGGAGACGGCGAACTCCAGTCTGGGCAGATAGCGCCGCGGCACCCCGCTGGACGGGCTGGTCACGCCGATACGATCACCGGGGCGCAGCGGCTTGGGATAGCGGATCACGGATCCATCCAAGGCTGAAGCCGCTGCCAGCGCAACGCGCTGTGGCTCAGAGGGGGCCCACGATCAATCGTCCCCGAGCCGTCCCATCAGCAGCACGGCGGCGATAGTGACCACGCCCGTCACGAGGACCGCTCCCGCGAACACGTCCGGGGCAAACCGGAACATCGCGATGCCGAGCGGGACGAGCAGGAAGTTGGCGGCGATCGCGGGCGCTTGGGCGCGCGGATGGCGTTGGGCCAAGCCTTTGGAGGTGTAGGCCAGACCCAGCACGAAGACGACCATCGTGGCGACGGACATGATGACGATCATCGGATCAGTGCTTTTCCCGATCACCAGTTCGTAGAGGTAGAACACCGCGATCCCGGCGAGCGCGACGGCCTGCGCTGCGAGAAGACCGGTCGCGACCCGGCCCGCAGCGGCCTCTCTTGGCGTCGGGTCGGTGGTGGCGTTGCGGTGCACGCGTGGACTCTCTTCTCCCGTGTTCACGCCCTGCCTCCTGCTGATCCGGACCCGCCGGCCAGGCGGCGCTGCAGCTCGCCCCGCACCGCCGGCCACTCGGCAGCCACGATCGAGTAGACGGCCGTGTCACGGACCGAGCCGTCTGCCATCACCATGTGCTGACGCAGGATGCCGTCGAGCTTGGCACCGAGACGTTCGATCGCCAGGCGGGACTGCCGGTTGAGCCAGTGCGTGCGGAACTCCACCGCGAGCTGGTCCAGCTCCGCGAACGCGTGCGTCAGCAGGAGCAGCTTGGACTCGGTGTTGACGCCCGTGCGTTGGGCAGACGCGGCAATCCACGTCGAGCCGATCTCGAGGCGCCGGTGGTGCTCTTCGATGTGCATGTAGGTCGTCATGCCGATGATGGCTCCGGTGTCGCGCCGGCGGGTGGTGAAGGGGAGCATCGAGCCCGCGTCCTGCAGCGCCAGTCGCCTCTCCATCTCCGCAGCCATTGCCTCAGGCGCGGGCACGGACGTGCAGGTCAGCTCCCACAGCCGCCCGTCTGTCGCGGCAGCGACGAGCCCGTCGAGGTCGCCCATCGCCAACGGGCTCAGAGTCACGAGGTCGCCGCGCAGGGTGGGAGGTTGCCGAGCCATGACCTGCATCGTAATGACCGTGCTCCCCCGCCCTGCACATCAGCCTCGCGCATCGTCAGTGTCCTGACTTACAGTGTGGCTCATGGCCGACTTCGCGACAGGAGCCGTCAAACGGGTCCTGCTCGAGATCATCGGCTGGACCGTGCTGACCGCTGGCCTGCTGGCGCTCTTCCTCCCCGGCCCGGGGCTGCTGCTGACTTTCGCCGGGCTGGCGATCTTGTCGACGCAGTACGCCTGGGCGAAGCGCTGGATGCACCCCGTGCGGATCAGGGCGATGCGAGGGGCGGCTGAAGGTGTGCAGACCAAGTTGCGGATCGCGTTGTCCACCCTTGTTGCACTGGGCCTGGTCGGCATTGGCGTCGTCTGGTTGTTATCTCCGCCGGCTCCCCGGTGGTGGCCGGTCGACGACCGCTGGTGGCTCTTCGGCGGCACCACCGTGGGCATCACGATGCTGTCCTCCAGCGCCATCGCCGTCGGGTTGCTGATCTACAGCATCCACCGCTTCCACGGTCGGCCGGAGGCGCTCGCGGAGATCGAGCGCATCGACGCCAATCACTTGGCGGAGATGGCCAGGATGGAGCAGCGGGAGGCCCACGGCGCCGCCGCGGCGGCCGCCAAGGCCGACGAGACCGCGGACCGGGCCGAGGACGAGCTGGGGCGCCGCGAGCAGTAGCTCGGGATGCACCGACCGCCGACGCCAGGCCGGGGGCGGCTATCCGAGGGGAGAGCAGGCAGCGACGACAACTTCGCGTGCCGGCGGAGCGCCGACGCTGGGTATGCCGAGGCTCACCGCGGGCTTCTTCGTGGCCCCCGGTGTAGCTCCCTCTTGGAGCGCGGCCCAGGCGTCGCCTCCACGGGTGCGTCGCACGGAATAGGGGCCGCCCTGCAGCCCGGAGTCAGCGACGAGGTGGTGCGGTGCGCCGTAGGTGACGCCGACGGTGGCCGCGTCGCCCGGACGCGGGACCTGGGCACCCTCGGGCACCGCGAAGTGCACGAGCCGGTTGTCCCGGGCGCGGCCCGACATTCGATGGGTCTCGGCGTCCTTGCGGCCCTCTCGGGGCGCCACCAGCACTTCTACCTCGTGCCCCTCGAGCTCCCGGTTGCCCACCCAGGACACGTCGTCCTGGACCGCAATAAGTCGTTCGAAGCGTTCCTGCACGATCTCCTTGGGCACCTGTCCGTCCATCTCCGCGGCCGGAGTGCCGGGGCGGATGGAGTACTGGAAGGTGAACGCGCTGGAGAAGCGTGCGGCCCGGACCACATCGAGGGTGCCCTGGAAGTCCTCCTCGGTCTCCCCGGGGAACCCGACGATGATGTCGGTGGTGATCGCGGCGTCCGGCAACTGCTCCCGCACCCGGTCGATAATTCCCAGGAAGCGATCGCTGCGGTAGGAGCGCCGCATGGCCTTGAGCACCCGGTCGGAGCCAGACTGTAACGGCATGTGCAGGCTCGGCATGACATTGGGTGTCTCCGCCATCGCGGTCACGACGTCATCGGTGAAGGCGGCCGGGTGCGGACTGGTGAACCGGACCCGCTCGAGCCCGTCGATCTGGCCGCATGCGCGGAGCAACTTGCCGAACGCCAGCCTGTCCCCGAACTCGACCCCATAGGTGTTGACGTTCTGCCCCAGCAGCGTGATCTCGATGACGCCGGAGGCCACGAGGGCTTCGACCTCGGCGAGGATCTCACCGGGGCGGCGGTCCTTCTCCTTGCCACGCAGCGCGGGCACGATGCAGAAGGTGCAGGTGTTGTTGCATCCGACGGAGATGGAGACCCAGCCTGAGTATGCCGAATCACGACGGGTGGGCAGGGTGGAAGGAAAGACCTCCAACGCCTCGAGAATCTCGACCTCGGCCGCTTTGTTGTGACGCGCCCGATCCAGAAGCGCCGGCAACGACCCCACATTGTGGGTGCCGAACACGACGTCGACCCAGGGCGCACGCTCCACGATCGTGGAGCGGTCCTTCTGCGCCAAGCAGCCCCCGACCGCGATCTGCATGTCCGGATTAGCCAGCTTGGCTGGCCGCAACTGGCCAAGGTTGCCGTAGAGCTTGTTGGCGGCGTTCTCCCGGACGGCACAGGTGTTGAAGACGACGACATCGGCGACGTCCGGACGTCCTGCGGGAGGAAGGCTGGCCAGATCGATATAGCCCGCGCTCTCCAGCAGACCAGCCAACCGCTCGGAGTCGTGCACGTTCATCTGGCACCCGTGGGTGCGTACGTCATAGGTCTTGGTGCTCATGGCCCGTCCAGGGTACGTCCTCGGGCGGGGTGGCCACGATCACAGCGGGCTTCGACCCACGGGGGGACGGACCCGACTAGGCTGGGATCACGGAGCGAAGGAGTTGCGAAGGAGCGATGATGAGCCCCACGGACCGCGAGAGCATCGGCGATGAGTACGGCGTCTGGAGCATCGACGACGAGGACCAACTGCAGCCCGAGGACACCCTGGACGGCGAGGGCGACGTCTTGGACCGTGGCTTCGTCCCCCCGGACCGTTTACGCGGCTCCGTCGCCCACGGCATCACCGCCGAGGAGCAGTGGCGCGAGGAGACGATCGAGCAGCGTATCCGTCAGGAGGAGCCGGACCCGGATTCGGCCTACGGGGCCCCCGACAACGAGTCGGGCATGGACGGCGGCGACGACATGATCGGCGGCGACGACGCCGACGCGATCCGTCCCGAGCTGGACTACTACGGCGGTGAATCCACTCGGGTGGGTCGACTGATCGCCCCCGACGAGGGAGTGCGACCAGACGACGAGTCACGGATGCTTGCCCGCGAGGGAAAAGCCACCAGCTGGGACTCGCCAGAGGAGTCCGCCATGCACTACCTCGACGAGGAGGAAGACAACCGCCTCGAGGACGAGCGAGACACTCCGGAGCAGGCGCGACCCCAGACGGGCAACTGAGCCCTCCTGCAGGTAGCGCCCCCTGTCTCAGTCCCGTGAGTGCTCCGGCAACTTCTCCACGGCCTCGCGGATGACCTGGTTGGCCACGCCGAAGCTATAACCCTTGCGGGCCAGGTGGGCGGCTAGCCGCCGAGTCTGCACCTGAGCGTCCAGCCCACGCATGGTGCGCAGGCGTCGACCCACGAGCGCGCGGGCTTGGTCCTTCTCGTGCTCGGGGTCGATGTCCTCCAGCGCCGCGTCAATCACGTCGTCTGCCACGCCCTTGGCACGCAACTCGTGGCGAATCGCTTGGGCCGCCAAGCCCTTGGTCTCCTGTCTGGAACGGACGAACATCTCGGCGTAGGCCTCGTCGTCGACCAGGCCCACCTCGGCCATCCGGTCGAGCACGCGTGCGCTGACGTGAGGATCCGTGCCTCGATCCCGCAGCTTGTCCTCGAGCTGGCGACGGGACCGTGGGCCCATCGCCAGCTGCCGAAGCACGATCTTGCGGGCCACCGAGTGCGGGTCCGGCTCAGCGCTGGCAGCGCTGCGTCCTTCTCGAGCGCCGGTCGAGACCGGAGCCGACTGTCCGTGATCACCCTCCGGTCGAAGCCCGGAAGCATCGGCCGCCGCTTCCGCTGCGGCCAACGCCTCCCGGGCCGCCGACAGACGGTCCGTGCCGACCATCAGAAGTCGACCGAGACCTCACCGGTGACCGGGTCGACCCCGGCCGGCAGGTCATCAGCCGCGAGGTTGCCAGCCGTGAGGTTCTTCGCCGTGAGGTCGGCGACGGCGGACGGACGGACACCGATCCCGAGCTTGGTCTTGATCAAGGTGTCGATCTCATCGGCCAGATCGGGGTTGTCCTTGAGGAACTGGCGCGCGTTCTCCTTGCCCTGGCCCATCTGCTCGCCTTCGTAGGTGTACCAAGCGCCCGACTTGCGCACGAAGCCCTGCTCCACCCCCATGTCTATGAGGCCGCCCTCACGGGAAATGCCCTGCCCGTAGAGGATGTCGAACTCGGCCAGCTTGAACGGCGGAGAGACCTTGTTCTTGACGATCTTGGCGCGAGTGCGGTTGCCGACGGCGTCCGTGCCGTCCTTGAGCGTCTCGATCCGACGCACGTCGATCCGCACCGAGGCGTAGAACTTGAGCGCCTTGCCACCGGTCGTGGTCTCGGGCGAGCCAAACATCACGCCGATCTTCTCGCGCAGCTGGTTGATGAAGATCGCGGTCGTCCCGGTATTGCTCAGGGCGCCGGTGATCTTGCGCAGCGCCTGGGACATGAGGCGGGCTTGCAGACCGACATGGCTGTCGCCCATCTCACCCTCGATCTCAGCGCGGGGCACCAGCGCGGCGACGGAGTCGACGACGACGAGGTCGATGGCACCAGAACGGATCAGCATGTCCATGATCTCCAGCGCCTGCTCACCGGTGTCGGGCTGGCTGACCAGCAGCGAGTCGGTGTCCACCCCGAGGGCCTTGGCATACTCCGGGTCGAGCGCGTGCTCGGCGTCGATGAAGGCTGCGATCCCGCCGCCCTTCTGCGCATTGGCGACCGCATGCAGCGCGACCGTGGTCTTACCGCTGCTCTCCGGACCGTAGATCTCCACTACCCGACCGCGCGGGAGGCCGCCCACGCCGAGCGCAACATCGAGGGCGATCGACCCGGTGGGGATGACCTGGATGGGTGGGCGGTTCTCGTCGCCGAGGCGCATGACCGAGCCCTTGCCGTGCTGCTTCTCGATCTGGGCCATCACAGTGTCGAGCGCACGCAACTTGTCCTTGCTGGCGCCGGAGCCATTCTTTCCGGGTGCCGTCTTCGTGGCCTGAGCCATGTCTTGCTCCTTCGTCGTGGTGGTGGTCGCGCCTACCTTCGACCGACTACCGGCCGGTGCCCCTCCATGAAGAGGGACGCCTCGTCCGGGTCTGCATCAGACGCTAGGTGTCCCCACCGACAAACCCCCGTCCAGCGGCACGAGGCTGTGGACGACGATCGCCGCGATGGGGACCTTGTGGACAACATTAATCGAAACTGTGTACGAGTCCAGTCCGCGACACGCCGCACGATCTACACTGGACGAATCGCTTCGGGAACCTCGACACCGCCGTCCTCCCGCGCCTCGACATCGCCGCTCAGGAAGGACGCCATGGCTCTGCTCGTGATGAAGTTCGGCGGGTCCTCCGTCACCGACGCCTCGGCTATGCGCCGCGTCGCGCAGCGGGTGGCCGCCTCCCACCGCTGCGGCAACAAGGTGGCCGTCGTGGTGTCCGCGATGGGCGACACCACCGATGACCTGTTGGACCTCGCCAACCAGATCGCTCCCGGCCCCAAACCAGCCCGCGAGATGGACATGCTGCTCTCCGCGGGCGAGCGCATCTCGATGGCGCTGCTCGCCATCGCGATCCAGGAGCTGGGGGTGCCGGCCAAGAGTTACACCGGCGCCCAGGCCGGGATGCGCACCGACACCAGCCACGGCCGCGCTCGTCTCCTCGACGTCCAGCCCGGACGCGTCCGTTCCACCCTGGATGAGGGCACGGTGGCGATCGTCGCCGGCTTCCAAGGCATCTCGACCGGAGACGACATCACCACCTTGGGCCGGGGCGGCTCGGACACCACTGCGGTCGCGCTCGCCGCCGCGCTCGACGCCGACGTCTGCGAGATCTATACCGACGTCGACGGTCTCTACACGGCCGACCCCCGCATCGTGCACAACGCCCGCCAGATCACCCGGATCACCATCGAGGAGACCCTCGAGATGGCGGCGCACGGCGCCAAGATCCTGCACCTGCGCGCCGTCGAGTATGCCCGCCGCTTCACCGTCCCGCTCCACGTCCGGAGCAGCTTCTCCGACCGCGAGGGCACTCATATCCTCGTCGGTCGACCCCTCACGGAGGACACTATGGAAGAGCCGATCATCTCCGGCGTCACGCACGACACGTCTCTGGGCAAGGTCACCGCCGTAGGCATCCCGGACGTCCCCGGGGCGGCTGCTTCCGTCATCGGAGCGGTCGCCCAGGCAGGTGTCTCGATCGACATGATCGTCCAGAACATCTCTACCTCCGATGCGCGCACCTCCGACATCTCCTTCACGATCCCCGAGGCTGAGGGCCCGGACGCGGTCGCCGCGGTCCGTGCCCTGCAGGCCACGATGGGCTTCGACGACGTGCTCTACACCAGCCATATCGGCAAGCTCTCCCTGGTCGGCGCGGGCATGCGATCCAACCCGTCGGTCGCGGCCAAACTGTTTGAGTCGCTGGCGTCGGCGGGGGTCAACATCGAGATGATCAGCACCTCCGAGATCCGCATCTCGGTGATCTGCGACCAGGCCGATGTCGAGAATGCCGTGCGCGTCGTGCACACCGCCTTCGGCCTGGACGCCGAGGAAGAAGCCGTGGTCTACGGAGGGACTGGACGATGAGCCAGCGCAGCACCGACCCCAGGACTCACCTGAGTCTCGCGCTCGTCGGCGCCACCGGCCAGGTCGGCTCCGTGATGCGACGGTTGCTCTCCGAACGTGCCTTCCCGGTCGCCTCGGTCCGTTATCTCGCCTCCGCCCGCTCCGCAGGGACCGCGCTGGCCTGGGAAGGCTCCGCCAACGGGATCGAGGGGTATGAGGTGGAACGCGAGATCGTGGTCGAGGACATCGAGACCGCGGACCTGTCCGGGATCGACATCGCCCTCTTCTCCGCCGGGGCGACCGTCTCCCGCGCTCATGCGGCGAGGTTCGCTGCCGCCGGGGCGATCGTGGTCGACAACTCCTCCGCCTGGCGGATGGACGACACGATCCCCCTCGTGGTCAGCGAGGTCAACCCCGACGACCTCGAGCTGGCAGTTCGCGCCGGTGGCCCTCGGATCGTGGCCAACCCCAACTGCACGACCATGGCGGCGATGCCAGTGCTGGCGCCGCTGCACGGCGAGGCCGGCCTGGAGCGCCTCCGGGTCGCGACCTACCAGGCGGTCTCCGGATCGGGGGTGGCTGGCGTCAGCGAGCTCGGCCGCCAGTTGCGCGCGGGTGTCCGGGGCGAGGAGCCGGTCGAGTCCCTGGCCCGCGACGGCGCCTCGGTGCCTCTGCCCGCACCTGCGGCATACCTCGCCCCGATCGCCTTCAACGTGGTCCCGATGGCCGGTGACCTGGTCGAGGACGGCGAGACCTCCGAGGAGGTCAAGCTGCGCAACGAGTCCCGCAAGATCCTGGGCATCCCCGACCTGGCGGTGGCGGGCACCTGCGTGCGCGTCCCCGTCTTCACCGGCCACAGCTTGGCGATTCACGCCGAGTTCGGCGCCCCGATCACGCCGGAGCGGGCCATCGAGCTGCTGAGCACCGCCCCGGGCGTGCAGCTCTCGGACCTCCCGACCCCGTTAGCGGCGGCCGGGCACGACCCGTCCTTCGTGGGCCGGATCAGGACCGACCAGTCGGTGCCGGACGGGCGCGGGCTGGTGCTCTTCGTCGCCAACGACAACTTGCGCAAGGGCGCCGCCCTCAACGCCATCCAGGTGGCCGAGGTGCTGCTGGAGCGCGGTCTGGTCACTGGCACGGAGCACTGACCGCGCAAATGCCCGGATAGGCCGCGGACAACCCGGCTTCGTGTCGCACCCGCAAACGGTCGGCGAGCCATCGCTCGCCGACCGTAGCCGTCGTGGGTGCTGGCTCAGCGCTGGTCGTCCAGCGCCCCACCGGTCGCTGGTGAGCTCTGGTCGGCCGGCTGCTGAGGTGCGGAGGACCCTTCAGCCGCACGAGCGCCGTCACTGCTGAGGGCGCGACGGATCTTGTCGATGATCGCCTGCTCCTGCGGCGCGACCCCGTCGGAGGCGTTGGCGACCCGGTCGGCGGCCTCCAGGATCACGTCACGGAAGCCCGCGGCCTCCGTGGGCGACTTGGCCTGGAGCAGCTGCAGGGAAGCGCCAAGGTCGCTGAGCACTGCCTGCTCCACCTGCTCGGGCGAGCCGGTCGGTGGGGTCGGGAAGCCGCCCTCGCGCAGGAGCGCCTGGACCGCCTCGGGCGCCTCCTGGAACGCCTTGGAGCCTGCCATTGACTCTTTGAACATCGCGAAGAAGCCGGGGTCCGCCTTGGACACGAGGGCGATCGCGCCGAACGCGGCACGGCGGATCGTGCCGTGCTCGTCCTCGGTCAGGGCGGACTGGTGGGGGGTGTCGGTGTGCTCTGTCATGTCTCCACCTTGGACCGAACCGGGCTGACTGTCACCCGGAAGAGCTGCGGAGCCAGGCCCGAGCCGACGGGATGCGGTATGTCGAGGCGCATCCTGCCGCCCACGTGCTGACCAGCAGTCGCCTCAGCGGCGCTTCTTCGGCTCCACCAGGAACTGATGCTCAGGCGGCACCTGAAGGTCAGCGACCACGGCTTCCCACACGCGACGCACCTGCTCGCCCTCCTCGATCGCCTCTTCGGCGGTCCGGCCACCCAACGACCCGAGCGTGTGCGACCCAGCGATGATCGCGGCATACCCGGGACCAAACTCGGTCTCCATCAGGGCCCAGAACTCGCTCAGTCGCACGGGCACACCCTAGCCGCCACCCATGAGTGCGACGATCACCAACATCGCGGGCATCGCCAGCATCGTCGTGGCGAAGACACTGTCCCGCGCGAGCGACTCAGCCCGCCCGTAGGCGACCGCGAGGATGAAGACGTTCTGGGCGGTGGGCAGCGCGGACATCACCACGGCGGCCAGGATCTCCCGGGCGGATAGCCCGAGCACCGGGCCAGCCACCAGCCCGGCCACCAGGGGCATCAGGGCGAGCTTGAGCAGCACCATGGCCCCCAGCTCGACCAGATTGCCCTTGCCTCTCGGAAGTGGGGAGAGGCGCAGCGAGATCCCGAACGCCAGGAGCATGCCGGGAATGGCCAGACCACCGATCAGGTCGATCGGGGCGCGCACGTCCGCAGGCAGCGCCACCCCGGTCAACGCCACCGCCAGGCCCAACAGCGTCCCGATCGTCAGGGGGTTGGTCAGTGGTGATCGCAGCAGCCTCCGGACCGAGACGACACCGCTTCCAGAAGCGTCCAGCGCCGCGAGCCAAGCCGGCTGGAAGAGCAGCAGTTGCACCAGGATGACCGGCGCCGCCCACTGCGCATCCCCCAGGACGTAGAGCGCGATCGGGATCCCCAGGTTGTTGGAGTTGACATAGCTCACGCCCATCCCGCCCATGACCGCATGCGTCACGGAACGGCGCAGCACGAGGCGCGCGAACGCAAGGTAGGCGGCCGCGGTCACCACCACGCCGGCGATGATCGCGACCAGGTAACCGGAGAAGAGCACGTGCACGTCCGAGTCCGCCACGACCAGGAAGAGCAGCGCGGGCGAGCCCACCCAGAAGGTGAGCTTGACCAGGATCTGCTGCTCGGCGCGCCCGAACATGCCGGTGTGCGCGATCACCCAGCCGACCGCGACGACAGCCGCGATCAGCCAGAATCCCTGCAGCACGGCGATCACGAGGAGTCATTATCCGGGGTCCGCCGAGCCGGGCAGACAAAGGGCCAGGCAGCCATCCGCTGATATCTTCACCACATGACCGAGTCGCCCGCTGACGAGGGCCCCACCTCCGACGAAGAGGCCGAATACTTCACCGGTGACGGGGGTGTGACCGCCGAGTTGATCGATCGGCGGCCCGTGATCCGCCGCACCGTCTCCACGCTCTACGAAGCGCGCCCCAAGCTGAACCCCAACGAAGCGATCCGCACCTTCCTCGACGCGATCGACCTTCAGGAGCGGCATGGGCACATGCGGGTAGTTGACGACCTTGTCGGCCTGCAGCGTCGGGTGGGCGGCCACATCGAGCGCTACAAGGACAAGCTGCTCAACGCCGAGACCAAGAGCGGCAAGACCGAGTCAGCCAAGTTCGGGATCGGGCACTTCAACGGCGAGCGAGCGGTCGTCTATGTCGTGGATTGGTCGTTCTTCGCCGGCTCGCTGGGAGAGGTCGCCGGGGAGAAGTTCGTCCAGGCTGCCGAGCTGGCCGAGCGTGAGCAACTGCCGTTGGTGAGCATGGGCGCCTCCTCGGGCGTGCGCCAGCACGAGAACGTCCTCGGCCTTATCCAGATGCAGCGGATGGCGGCGGCCGCCAACAAGTTCCAGCACACCACCAACCGTCCCTACATCTGTGTGCTCGCGGGCCAGGTATGGGGCGGCATGTCGGCGAGCGCGGTCCCCAACGCGGACCTGATCGTGGCGCTCGAGGGCACCGACTACGGCTTCGCCGGTGCACGGGTCATCGAGACCTTCGAGGGCAAGCCGGTGCCCAAGGGGATGCAGAGCGCCGAGGCCAACTACCTCGACCGCAACGTGGACGTGCTCATCAAGGACGTCGCCGAGCTGATCGACTTCCTCGGGCGGGTCTTTCACTCCGGGCGGTCCCCCAAGCGGATCCACGCCGGCGCCCCCTCCGGTGACCCACGCATGGATTCTCGCGCGCTGACGTGCGGTGCCGAAGGGTTCTCCGCGGCGCTGTGGGACCACCAAGTGATCGAGACGACGCTGGCGGTCGCGCGGGACAGGCGGGACCGTTCCACCGGCACCCTGCGCGAGGCCCTGATGTCGCGCTACAACGAGATCGCCGCGAGCGCGACGCGGCTGGACACCGAGTATCTGTTGCAGACCGTCTTCGACACCGCCGTGCCGTTCTACAACCACGTGCGCTTCGAGGAAGAGAAGACCTACCCCAACATCATCGCCGCGCTGGCCACCATCGACGAGCAGTCCTTCATGGTCATCGGCGATCAGCCGTCGTACCGGATCTCGGGCAGCTACGTCGGCAAGTCACCGGCTAACCCCAGCCCGGAAGACTTCGAGTACGCCGTGCGGATGATGGAGGCCGCCGAACGCTGGGGCCTGCCGATCGTCTTCTTCACCGACACCCTCGGTGCCCTGCCCACCATGGCGGCAGAGCGTCGAGGACAGTCCCGAGCGATCGCCCGCAGCATCAAGAAGTCCGCCTCTCATCCCTACCCCACCGTGTCGGTCATCATCGGCGCGATGGGCAGCGGTGGAGGACTGGCGACGACGCCCTTCGGCCGTGAGACGGTCATGCTCGACAGCGCCCTCGGCTTCGTCTCCGAGCCCCGCTCGACCGCGACGATCCTCTACAACGAGGCCAATCCGACGCTCGAGCAGGTCGGGATGACCCTGGAGACGATGAGAGCCTCCGCCGATGACCTGAAGGCCCAAGGCCTGGTCGACACGATCGTCCACGACGACGACAGTCCTTCCCAGACCGCCAGGGAGCTGCGGGTGGCGATCGTCGACGGCTACAACAAGCAGTTCGGGCTCGCACCGCGCCGCCTGCGGCAAAAGGCCGACGAGCGGCTCCGACCCAAGACCCTCGGCAAGCTCGCCGTGGCCGAGAAGTAGGACAGCTAGGCGGGGCAACTAGGCACCTGCGCCGAAGTGACCACGCGCAGGCAGACTGCACAGCCCAACGGCACCCGGCGCGGACCGGGCATGCCTCGCGGCCGGTGTCTAGTGTTCCGGCGGAAGGTCCTGATGGATCGCGATGGCCAGCCGGTTCCAGCAGTTGATGGCGACCGTGGCCGTGATCACCTGGGCGACACCCTCCTCGCCGAGCGCAGCGACGGCCTCGTCCCACACCGGCTGCGGCACGCCTTCCTCGGAGACGAGGGTCACGCGCTCGGCCAACGCGAGAGCTGACCGCTCGCCGTCCGTGAACTGCCCCGGTGCTTCGCGCCAGGCTGACAGCACGTCTAGGCGACGCTGCGACTCCCCCTGCGTGCGGGCGTCGGACAGGTGCATGTCGAGGCAGTACGCACAGCCGTTGAGCTGGGAGGCTCGGATCTTGATCAGCTCGTAGAGGTGGTGGTCGATCCCGGAGTCGCGGGCCGATCGTTCTAGACCCGCCATCGCGCGGTAAAAATCCGGGACGAGCAAGGCCAGGTCTAGTCGTTGGGTCATGCCTTCCTTCCTACACCCGGAGCACGACCATGCTCCTCAGCTG
>NZ_JAUNVI010000012.1:17040-56086 GCF_030537745.1 Ornithinimicrobium sp.
TCGTTGGGTCATGCCTTCCTTCCTACACCCGGAGCACGACCATGCTCCTCAGCTGGTCCAGGCATCCCAGAGGGAGGCGTACTCTCCTTCGGCGGCCATCAGCTCGTCATGGCTGCCGAGCTCGATGATCCGCCCGTCCTGGACGACCGCGATCCGGTCCGCGTCGTGGGCGGTATGCAGCCGGTGCGCGATCGCGACGACCGTGCGTCCGGTGAGTAGCGCGTTCATCGACCCCTCCAGATGGCGAGCCGTCCGCGGGTCGATGAGGCTGGTCGCCTCGTCCAGCACGAGGGTGTGGGGATCGGCCAGGATCAGCCTGGCCAGTGCGATCTGCTGAGCCTGAGCGGGGGTCAGCGACTGATGCCCGGACCCGAGAACGGTGTCCAGCCCGCGCGGGAGAGCCCGCACCCAGTCCTGCGCCTCCACCGTCTCGAGCACACGCCATACCGCCTCGTCGCCGGCGCCCTCGCGCGCCAGCTCGATGTTGTCCCGGACCGAGCCGCGGAAGACGTGCTGCTCCTGGGTCACGAGGGCAACCTTGCCGCGGAGCAGCTCCAAGGGCAGCTCGATGAGCTCGACGCCGCCGACGGTCACCGAGCCGGCTCGTGGCCCGTGGATGCCGGACAGCAGCCGGCCCAGCGTCGACTTGCCCGACCCCGAGGGGCCGACCACGGCCAGCCGCTCCCCAGGCACGAGCGTCAGATCGATGCCGTGCAGGACGTCAGTGCCCTTGCGGTAGGCATAGCGCAGGTCGCGACCGACGAGGTCGCTGCCCTGCGGGCGCGCCTCGCCGGGCGTGCGATCTGCCGGGACCTGGGCGATCCCGAGCAGCCGAGTCGTCGAGGCAATGCCCACCTGCAACCGGTCGACGGTGCCGACGAGCCGGTCGAAGGGTCCGTAGAAGGTCTCGATGTAGAGCATCGCGGCGGTGAGCTGCCCGAGGCTGACCAGGCCTCTGGTGTAGAGGACCGCGCCGAGTGCGAGCGTGATGACGCGCGGCATCGAGAACGCCATGTCCATCACGGCGAAGAGGATGTTGCGCAGCGTGAGCCCGTAGCGCTCCGCCTGCGCGGACACCTCAATGTCCTCGACCGCGCCCGCCCTGCGCGCCTCCTGCAGCCCGAACGCCTCCGCAGTGCGCACCCCTTCGACGGTCTCGGTCAGGGTGGTATTGATCTGGCTGTAGGTCGCGCCCTCGAGCAAGTAGGCCGCTGGCGCCTGCTGGAGGTAGCGGCGCACCTGCCACAGGGACAGTGAGGCGGTGACCAACGTCGGCACGGCCAGGGCCACGGAGTTGAAGATCATCGCCACGATCGTCAGCAGCACCGTGACGGCACCGATGATGAACTCGGGCAGTGCCCAGCGCACAGCGCCGCTCATCGACCCGACGTCACGGGTGACTCGCGTCACGAGGTCACCCGTGCTGGCCGACTCGACCTTGCCCAGCGGCAGGCGAAGGACGGCCCGGATGACGTCCTCGCGGGCCTCGGCGAGCACGCCCTGCCCCAGCACCGCGGCCAGCCACTTGGCGAGGTAGGTCAGCAGCGCGCCGGCGACCAGGACGATCGTGATCTCCCACACGAACCTGGTCACCGCCCCTCGGGTCGGGTCTCCGCCAGCCTGGTCGACCGCGTCGACCAGCTGCCCGAGCAGCATCGGCACCGCCAGGGCCGCGGCAGCCGCGAGCGCATTGGCCATCGTCACCAGGACAACCAGGCCGGCACGGCGCTTGATGAGCTCCCGTAGGTAACTGACGACCGTCGCAGTGGTCGCGACGGGCAGCCCTCGCTCCGGGTCCAGGGAGGTGACCAGGTGCGCGCGGGCCCGCTCGCGCCGCAGCTCGTGGCGCTGCCACAGCCGGCGGTAGCGCTCGCCGGGGCCGACGCTGCCGCGGGCGGGCGGGCGCAGGATCTGTGGGACCACCGGCTCGCGCCCGTCGCCATCGAGCCAGGTGTTGGCCGAGTCAGCACGGACCTGGCCGTCGAGGGTGCTGGTCATCGGTTCACCTCCTGGGTCGCTCGGACGGGCGTGGTGCGCGGGGCGTGGTCGAGGGGCAGGCCATGCTCCGCCGGCTCCTCGTGAGCGCCGCGCAGGACCGTGGCCCGGTAGTCGTCATGGGTCGCGACCAACTGGTCGTGGGTGCCGGTCGCGACGATCTGCCCCTCGTCGAGGAAGGCGACCTCGTCGGCGTGGTGCAGCAGCAGCGGCGAGGTGGTCATCACCACGGTCGTCTGGCCGCGACGGTGCTGCGGCAGTCGCGCGGCGATCCGGGCCTCGGTGTGAGCGTCGACCGCGGAGGTCGGCTCGACCAGGATGAGCACCGGGGGGTCGGCGGCAAGTGCGCGGGCCAGGATGAGCCGTTGCCGTTGTCCCCCGGACAGGCCCCGACCGCGCTCGTCGAGGATCCCCTGCCAGCCACCGGGCAGGATGTCGTAGACGTCCTGCGCCGCGGCCGCGTGCAGCGCGGCCTCGGCCTGTTCCCTGCGCAGGCGGCGGTGAGGGTCGAGCGCCTGCTGGAGAGTGCCGGCAAAGACATGGGCACCCGTGTCACTGACCAGGACCAACGCCCGGGTCTGCTCCAGGAGCAGGTCGCTCAGATCTACGCCGTGCAGCGTGACCCCCCAGCGACCCTCGGCGCGGGCGCTGTCCCGCTTCGCCAGCTCGGCGCGGGCAGCTGCCCGCGTCTTGCTCCTGCGTCGGGCGGCGCGACCGCTGAGGTCCTCGTCGTCCTCACCACCGAGGCTGTCTACGGCAGGGAGGTAGCGGCCCAACCGGTCGGCCAGGGCAGCGCTCTCATCCGGCAGCGCGCTGACCACCATCGTCAAGATGCCCGGCCGCACCCGCAGCCCGGAGGCCTCGTCCACGAGCTCCCCGGCGGGGAGGCGGCGCAGCTCCTGCGGGGTGCGGGCGGGTCGGTCGGGCCACGGGTCGGGCGTGCCGAGCACCCCGATCGTCTTGCGCGCCGAGACGAACGACCGGGTGATCTGCTGCGCAGCCTCGAAGACGACCCTGATCGGCTGCACCAGGAAGAGTGCATAGCCCAGGAAGGTGACCAGCTCGCCGATCTGCAGCCGGCCCGCCCGCACCTCCTGGACGCCGAGGACCATGAGCGCCACGACGAACAAGCCCGACAGCAGCACGCCGATCGCCTCGACGAAGGCGCTCCACCCGCCCGCCTGCACACCGGCGCGCCGGACGTGCTGGCTCTGGCGTGCGTAGTTGTCACCGAAGATCCGCTCCCCGCCGATGCCGCGCAGGATGCGCAGGCCCGCGACGATGTCGGTCGCCATCGAGGTCAGCTCGGAGTCACGCGTGCGCTCCCGGGTCTGCGCCGCGGACAGCGGCCGCAGCAGCACCATGGAGACCACGACGAGCAGCGGCGCGACGAGCAGGACCACCAGACCCAGCGGCACCGAGATCTGCAGCACGATCGCCGCGACCACGAGATAAGCGATGACGTTGCCCACCAGCCGCGAGACGATCTCCACGAAGTGTCCGAACTGCTCCCCGTCGCTGCCGCTGACGCTGAGCACCTCACCGGTCGGCGCGCGGCGCGGCAGGACGTGACCGAGACGGACCGCCTTGTGGGTGACCAGGCGGGTCTGGCCGTAGGAGGCGACGAGCCAGGAGCGGACGACGACCGTGTGGTAAAAGACGCCGCTGCTCGCCCCGACCAGGGTGACGAGGAGCAGGACCAGGCACCACAGGAGCGTGCGGCTCGGGTCACCCGCGACGATCCCCTCGTCGATGGCCTTGCCGAACACCCAGGGCGTCAGCGTCGTGGGGAGCAGCCAGAGCAGGCTGCACAGGCACCCCGCGACCATCAGGTCGCCCTGCTGACGGATCAGCCACCATAGGTAGCGGCCAGGAGAACGGGTGTCGGGGACAGCCGAAGAGCCCGGGCTCTTCGGTCCCTTCGGGGCGTCCGGAGTCCAGGCTGTGACGATAGGTGGGAAGTCGCGCATGGCAGTGCCCAAGCCTAAGGCCGAGCCGCGACCCTTCTCGACAGGTTTTCGTGTGGCCAGCACCTCCTCGCGAGGGCGGAGCCGACCACGACGCAGGGCCTCCCACCGGCATCCTCGCGAACTCGTCGACGCGCGACCCAACCGCAACGGCGGGATGAGAGGATGGTGGCGTCGGCACCCTGCACCGTGGAGGAATCAATCGTGAGCACTCGGCAAGACCTGGCCTGGTGGCAGAAGCTGCTCGTCACCCTCAAGCTGTGGCGCCCGACCTATGTCACCAAGCACACCCGTCTGCGCGACCTGCCGGCCCCGGTGCCGCCGCCCGTGACGGGCGCCTACGGCAACCGCGTCGACTCGACGAAGCGCCGCCGGCTGGTTCCCCAGTCCAGCGACCGCGCCTGAGCCTCCTCCCGCGAGCGGCCCCTCGCCATACCTCGGGTGTGTCGGTGCCCGATGAGACAGTGGCGCAGTGAACATGCCCGACGCCACGGTCCTGGACCGGTTCTCCCCCGCCACGCGGGCGTGGTTCGATGCGTCCTTCGCGGATCCGACTCCCGCACAGCTGGGCGCCTGGGAGGCCATCAGCCGGGGTGAGCACACCCTGGTCGTGGCCCCGACGGGGTCCGGCAAGACGCTGTCGGCCTTCCTCTGGGCGATCGACCGCATCGTCACCCACCCCCGGCCGGCGGCCACTGCAGAGGGCGAGCGGCAGGCCCGTTGCCGCGTCCTCTACGTCTCCCCGCTCAAGGCCCTCGCGGTCGACGTCGAGCGCAACCTGCGCTCCCCGCTGGTCGGGATCGGGCACGCGGCGGCCAGGCTGGGTATGCCCTCTCCTGGGGTCTCCGTCGCGGTCCGGTCGGGCGACACCCCAGCGGCCGAGCGGCGGGCCTTCGCGCGCGATGGCGCGGAGATCCTCATCACGACGCCTGAGTCGCTCTTTCTGCTCCTGACCTCGCAGGCTCGCGCTGCCCTGGCAGGGGTGGAGTCGGTGATCATCGATGAGGTGCATGCCGTCGCGGGCACCAAGCGGGGTGCTCACCTGGCGGTCACTCTCGACCGGCTCGACGCGCTGCTGTCTCGCCCTGCTCAGCGCATCGGGCTGTCGGCGACGGTGCGACCGGTCGAGGAGGTCGCGCGCTACCTCTGCGGCGGACGTCCCGTCACGATCGTGCAGCCTCCCTCGACGAAGGAGTGGGACCTGGAGGTGGTCGTCCCCGTTCCGGACATGTCTCATCCCGGGGCCACCGAGCTGCCCGGCTCCCCGACCCGCCAGGGCCCCGCTCGACGGGCCAGCGCGACAGCTCCCAGCCCAGCACCCGATGGCTGGATGGTCGGGCCGGGCCCGGTGTTGCCGGACCTCGCGGCGGGCACCACGCTCGACGCGCACGGGTCTGACCATGCCGACAATGCCGACGCCGCCGACAGTTCTGACGCCGTGCAGGACGTCGGGCCCGTGGACGCCGTGGGGACGGACGCGTGGGCACCGGCGACCGATCCGCAGGAACGCGCCTCCATCTGGCCGCACGTGGAACGGCGGGTCGTCGAGCTGATCGAGCACCAGACCTCGACGATCGTCTTCACCAACTCCAGACGCGTCGCGGAGCGGTTCACCTCCCGGCTCAACGAGGAGTGGGACGAGCACCTGGACACAGTGGGCCAAGCACAGGCCGATGACGCCGCCGCGCCGCCGGCACCTCATACCGACCATCGACCACCCGCCCAGGTGATGGCTGCGTCAGGAGTCAGCCGCGGCGCCCCACCCGTGCTCGCGCGGGCGCACCACGGCTCGGTGAGCAAAGAGCAACGGTCCGTCATCGAGGAGGCGCTCAAGACGGGGCAGCTGCCGGCGGTCGTCGCGACGAGCAGCCTCGAGCTCGGCATCGACATGGGGGCGGTCGACCTGGTCGTGCAGGTCGCGAGCCCACCGAGCGTGGCCTCCGGCCTGCAGCGCGTCGGCCGCGCGGGGCACCAGGTCGGTGCGGTGAGCCACGGCGTGTTCTTCCCGACACATCGGGCCGACCTGGTCCAGACGGCCGTCGTCGTCGACCGGATGCGCGCCGGGATGATCGAGTCGCTGCGAGTCCTGACTAACCCGCTCGACGTGCTCGCCCAGCAGGTCGTCGCGATGGTCGCGATGGAGGAGTGGCCGGTCACCGAGCTGTTCGACCTGGTCCGCCGCTCCGCCTCCTACGCCGCGCTCCCCCGCTCGGTGTTCGATGCGGTGCTGGACATGCTGGCCGGACGCTATCCCGGTGAGGACTTCGCCGACCTGCGCCCCCGCATCGTCTGGGACCGCGTGACCGACACGCTCTCAGCCCGGCGTGGCGCCCAGCTGCTCGCGGTCACCTCCGGTGGCACCATCCCCGACCGCGGGCTGTATGCCGTGATGCTCGCTACCGGGGAGGGGCCGGGACGTCGGGTGGGCGAGCTGGACGAGGAGATGGTCTACGAGTCGCGGGTCGGCGACGTCTTTACCCTCGGGACGACCAGCTGGCGGATCGAGGACATCACCCACGACCAGGTCCTCGTGACTCCGGCGCCGGGCCAGATCGGGCGACTGCCGTTCTGGAAAGGCGAGTCGCAAGGACGGCCCGCTGAGCTGGGTGGTGCGGTCGGTGCCTTCGTCCGCGAGGTCGCGGGTATGCCGCGCGCCGACGCGATCGAGTCCCTCACCTCGCCGGGGCGCGGGTTAGATGCGTGGGCTGCGGACAACCTGGTGACCTACCTCGCGGAGCAGCGTGAGGCGACCGGTCACCTGCCGGACGATCGGACGATCGTCGTCGAGCGCTTCCGCGACGAGATCGGCGACTGGAGGGTCGTCGTGCACTCCCCCTGGGGCACGCCCGTGCACGCGCCGTGGGCGTTGTGCCTGGCGGCTCGCCTACGCGAGCGCTACGGGACCGACGTGCAGGCACTGGCCGCCGACGACGGGATCGTGCTGCGGCTGCCGGACCTGGGCGCGTGGGACGAAAACGGTGCACCGCTGTCTGACGAGCGGGCACGCGGTGCCCAGCTCGATGCTGAGATCGCCGAGCTGCTCACGCTGGACCCGCAGGAGGTGGCCGACCTGGTCACCGCCGAGATCGGCGGGTCCGCGCTCTTTGCCTCGCGCTTCCGCGAGTGCGCGGCACGGGCCCTGCTCCTTCCGCGCCGCAACCCGGCCAAGCGGCAGCCGTTGTGGCAGCAGCGGCAGCGCTCGGCGCAGCTGCTCGAGGTAGCTGCGCGTTATCCCACCTTCCCGATCGTCCTGGAGGCGGTGCGCGAGTGCGTGCAGGACGTCTATGACGTCGACGCCCTGGTCGAGCTGATGCGTCAGCTGTCCTCCCGCCAGGTGCGGGTGGTGTCGGTGGCCAGCCACTCTCCGTCGCCGTTCGCCCGGTCGCTGCTGATGGGCTACATCGCGCAGTTCCTCTACGAGGGTGACTCTCCCCTGGCAGAACGGCGGGCGGCGGCTCTTTCCCTCGACCCGTCGCTGCTGGCCGAGCTCCTCGGCCGCGGGGAGGGTGCCGCCCTGCGCGACCTGCTCGACCCCGAGGTGGTGGCGCAGACGCTGGCGCAGCTGCAGCGGCTGACCCCGGAGCGGGCGGCACGGGACACCGAGGACGTGGTGGACCTGCTGCGCGTGCTGGGACCGCTGACGACCGGCGAGGTCGTGCTTCGCCTTCGGGAGGACGTCCGCGACCAGGGAACTGCGTGGCTCGATGAGCTGGCCGGAGCCAGGCGCATCATCGAGGTCCGGATGGCGGGTGAGCAGCGCTGGGCCGACGCGCAGGACGCCGCACGCCTGCGCGACGCTCTCGGGGTCGCGATGCCGGTCGGTGTCCCGGCCGCCTTCCTCGAGGGGGTGACGGACCCTCTCGGCGACCTCGTCGTCCGCTATGCCCGGACCCACACCCCCTACCTCGTCGCCGACCTGGCCACCCGCCTGGGCCTGGGGGCCGCGGTGGTTCGCGACGCCCTCCGTCGAGAAGTGTCTACGGGTCGGATGGTGCAGGGGGCCCTGGTGCCGGACGGGACGGGCGCGGAGGACTTCTGCGACGCGGAGGTGCTGCGTCTGTTGCGCCGACGGTCCCTGGCCGCTCTACGTCAGGAGGTGGAGCCGGTCTCCCAGCAGGCCTACGCGCGCTTCCTGGCCCGGTGGCAGTCGGTCGGTGAACTTCGCGGCCCGGACGGAGTCCTGCGAGCGATCGAGCAGCTGTCCGGAGCACAACTGCCCGCCTCTGCGGTCGAGTCCCTCGTGCTCCCTGCCCGCGTCCGCGGCTACTCCCCCGCCATGCTGGACGAGCTGATGACGGCCGGAGAGGTGCTCTGGGTGGGGCACGGTCCGCTGCCCGGAGACGACGGGTGGGTCTCCCTCCACCTGGCGGAGACGGCATACCTGACGATGTCACCCCCCGAGCAGCAGCTGCACGAGCTCGTCACCCCTGCCGGCGCAGCACCCACCTCGCACTCGGCGGCGGAGGTCCTGGACCTGCTCCAACGCGTCCCCGGTGGCGCCTATTTCTTCCGCGCTCTGGCTGACGCCCTCGATTCGACCGACGATCCCGGGCTGCTGTCGACGTTGTGGGACCTGGTCTGGGCGGGCCGGATCAGCGCCGACACGTTCGCGCCGGTCCGTGCGCTGCTCGTCGGCGGACGGACCGCCCACAAGGCCCGCCGGCCGACGGGTCGACCTGGCCGCTGGTCACGCAGCTCGGTGGCGCTCTCCTCCCGACCCTCCCGACCGGTTCTGCCCACCCGGTCCGGGCCTGCGACCTCGGTCGGCCGCTGGTCATTGCTGCCCGAGGTCGAGCCAGACTCCACGGTGCGCGCCCTCGCGACCGCAGAGACCTTGTTGGACCGCTATGGCGTCCTGACTCGCGGCTCGGTGGTCGCCGAAGGCATCCCCGGTGGCTACGCCGGGGTCTACCGGGTGCTTGCCGGCGCGGAGGAGGCTGGGCGGGTGCGGCGAGGCTATCTGGTCGAAGGGCTGGGAGCGGCCCAATTCGGCACTGCCGGCGCCATCGACCGCCTGCGCGTCCTCGACTCGGACCTGGACAAGCCCGGCCGCGCCCCGGAGGTCGTGCTGCTGGCGGCCACCGACCCGGCCAACCCCTACGGCGCGAGCATCGCCTGGCCTGATCGAGACGACGAGCAGTCGCACCGTCCTGGACGCAAGGCGGGCGCCATGGTCGTGCTCATCGACGGGGCCCTCGTGCTCTACCTGGAGCGGGGCGGTCGCAGCGCGCTGACGTTTACGGCACCGACGCAGGTCCCGGAGGCGGAGGTGTGGAATGGTGCCGCCGGCGCTCTGGTGGACGCCGTGCGCTCCGGGTCCGTCCGCGGCATCACCATCGCCAAGATCGACGGGGTGGGTGCGCTGGAGTCCGTGGCTCCGCTCGCCACTGCCCTCACCGAGGTCGGCTTCCACACCGCGCCGCAAGGGCTGCGGCTGCGGCGCTGAGCGCGGGGGATTATCTGGGCCAACAGCGCGACGATTGCATGGTCGAATAGGACGGTGAACAGAGGCTCCCAGCCAGTCGCCGGCGCAGCGCTGGCCGCGGTCGGCGCCGCTGCCCTGTGGGGGACGACGGGGACTGCGCAGGCGCTCGGCCCGGACGCGTCGGACCCCACCTCCGTCGGCGCCGCCCGCATCATCCTCGGCGCGCTCGTCCTCGTCGTGCTGGCGTGGCTGGAGAGTCACCGCGCTGAGCGCCCAGTGCGCAACGCTGCCGAGCCAGTTGGCGGGACGAGTGTCCCGGCCAGCTGGCTCGACCCTACCGTCGCCCTCGGTCGACTGCCAAGGCTCGTCCTCGTGCTTCTCGGTGGGATCGCCGTCGCGGCCTACCAGGCCTGCTTCTTCCTCGGCGTCGCTCGAGCAGGAGTCGCGGTCGGCACCGTGGTGGCACTCGGCGTCGCGCCGCTGGCGACCGGGCTGCTCGGGATGCTCCTTGGCGAACGACCCACCGCGCGCTGGGCGACGGCCACTGCTGGTGCTGTCGTCGGGGTGCTCCTGCTCGTCGCCGGGTCCGGGACGCTCGAGGACGGAAGCGGCGTGGCGGTCGGGATCGCCGCAGCCCTGGGCGCGGGGTTGTCCTACGCCGGCTACACCATCGCGGCACGGGCCCTGCTGCTCCGCGGCGTCAGTGGGATGGTCGTCATGGCGGGCCTTTTCGCGGTCGGCGCGCTGCTGTTGGCACCGACCCTGCTCGTCGCCGACCTCGGCTGGCTGAGCACGCGGTCCGGCCTCCTCATGGTCCTCTGGCTCGGGGTGATCGCCACGGGGTTGTCCTATGTGCTGTTCCAGCGAGGCCTCTCGGGTCTGCCAGCCAGCACGGTCGCCAGCCTGTCGCTGGCCGAGCCGGTCACCGCAACGCTGCTCGGTGTCGTGGTTCTCGGCGAGCACCTGTCCGCGCTCACCTTGACCGGGATCCTCGTCGTGGCCCTGAGCCTGCTCCTCATGGCTCTGCGGCGTAAAACCACTCCCGTCGCCCCCGAGCCAGTCTGAGACCGTCAACCATCTCTGCGATGCGGCCGCTCGGTCAGGACCAGCGCGGAGATCACCTCAAGATGCAGTGCGGCGGCAGGCCGGCGCGGGGTGAGCGTCAACGACATACCGTGTGTCTATGAACGACTTCGCCGACCGCTCGATCTCCGCCCTCCCCCTCCCCGATGCCGACGACGTCCCCGAGGGCGTCCGCAAGCTCTGGGCCAAGTCGCAGGAGGCGTTCGGCTTCGTGCCCAACGTCTTCGTTGCGCAGGCCTACAACGGCGACCAGTTCCAGGCCTGGTGGAACTACTTCAACCTGCTGGTCAACAAGGCAGGCCACCTCACCAACGCGGAGCGCGAGCTGATCGGCGTGGTCGTGAGCGGGCTCAACCGATGCACCTACTGCGCGGTGTCGCACGGCGCAGCACTCCGGTTCTATACGGAGGACCCGGTCACCTCGGACCTGGTCGGCATCAACTGGCGCCAGGCCAACCTTCCCGAACGGGAGTCGGCGCTCGCCGCGTATGCGGAGAAACTCACTGTGGCACCCGCCGAAGTCACGCCATCCGACCTCGAACCGCTGCGGGCCGTCGGTCTGGACGACCACGAGATCCTCGAGGCGATCCAGGTGATCGGGATGTTCAACATGAGCAACCGGGTCTCCACTGCAATGGCGATGGTGCCCAATGCCGAGTATCACTCTCAGGGCCGCGGTGCCTGAGGGCGATGCCGTCTGGCTGACCGCACGACGCCTCCATCAGGGACTCGCCGGCGCTCTGCTGATCGGCAGCGATCTGCGCGTGCCGGCCCTGGCCACCAAAGACCTGACGGGTCGCCGCACGCTGGAGGTGGTGCCTCGCGGCAAGCACCTCCTGCACCGTCTGGAGGGTGGGCTGACGCTGCACAGCCATCTGCGGATGGATGGCTCCTGGCGGGTGCGTGCGGTCGGAGCCAGGTATGCAGCCGCGCGCCGGCACACGACGCGCGCCCTGCTCTGGACGTCGGAGAAGGTTGCGGTCGGTGATCACCTGGGGATGCTCGATCTGGTGCGCACTGCAGACGAAGACACCGTGGTGGGGCACCTTGGACCTGACCTGCTAGATACGGCGTTCGACCGGGAGCTCGCGATGGGTCATCTGCTGAGCACCACAGACCGACCCGTAGCCGAGGCGCTGCTGGACCAACGCAACGTGGCGGGCATCGGGACCATCTATGCCAGCGAGCCGCTCTTCTTGCACGGAGTCAACCCGTGGACAGACGTCGGGACCGTTGGCGCTGAGTTGCTCGGGACAGTCCTCGACACGACCAGGACCTTGATGGTCCGCACCTGCCGAGAGGGGCGACTGGCGACCACCGGCCGGCCCGGGGTGGCCGAGGACACCTGGGTCTTCGGGCGGAAGGGGCTCCCCTGCCATCGCTGCGGGACGACGGTGCGGATGGCGACCCTGGGTGCGGCGCCGCGTCAACGAGTGCTGTGCTACTGCCCGACCTGTCAGGGCGGGTTGGCCCCCCACGACGACGGGACGGCTCAGGCTCCCCTGGGCCACCGTCGGGCTAGTTATCTCTAGGACGCTGCGCGGCCACGGACCGTCTGCTGTCTGGCAAGAACGACCGCCCGGTGTGGCTGGGCCGACCGTCCGGTCAGGCGGCGGAGACTACTCGTGCGCGGTTGGTGCGCCGGGTGAGCTTATGGTGCCTGATCGGCTTGGCCAGGCCGTCGCGCAGCACCGCGCTCATCTGGCTCTGCGCGGCCTCAGCCAGGCTCATGCGGTCGGCGACATCGGACAGCATCCGGGAAAGCGGCAGGTCCAGGGCCTTGCAGATCGAGGCAAGCAACTCCGAGGACGCTTCCTTCTCTCCCCGCTCGATCTCGGAAAGGTAGCCCAGTGAGCAGGAGGCCTCGGCGCTGACCTCGCGCAGGGTACGGCCCTGGTCCTGACGCTTCTCGCGCAAGACGTCACCCAACTCGCGTCGCAGCAGCACCATGATCAACCCTCCTTCTCGTCATGCCTTGTCATGCTCGTCGATCCTCAACACGTCCGACTTCACCACCTACGCTACCCAATGGTCCTGACACACCCTGCTGCAGCGTGTCCAGCAACAATTCGAGCACCGCGTCCACGGTCGCCTCGCGGACCCGTTGCCTGGACCCGTTCAGGTGCAACAACCGATGGGCGCCGCGGTGTTCCCCCGCGCCGGAGGGCGGGCCGCAGACCGCGAGGTGGACCGTGCCGGCCGGCTGCCCGTCGCTCGGACCGGGTCCGGCGACCCCCGTCGTGGCGAGCGCCCAGTCGGCCTGCAGCAGTGTCCGCGCCCCTGCCGCCATGGCCTCGGCGCACTCGCGCGAGACCACGCCATACGCCTCGAGGAGACCCTCGTCGACCCCGAGCACGTCCGTCTTGACCCCGACGGCATAGGAGACGACCGAGCCGCGCACCACCTCGCTCGCGCCCGGCACGGACGTGAGCCGCGCGACGACCAGGCCCCCGGTCAGCGACTCGGCGGTGCCCAGCGTCTCTCCTGAGCGTCTGAGGAGGTCGAGCACGGCGCTCGCCAGGCCGTCCGAGGTCGCGATCACGGCGCTGGCGGAGCCGACCGGGCAAAGGTATGCCGTAGATAGTCGATCCCGGTGACGACGGTGACCACGACCGCGACATACATGATCCACAACCCCAGCGTGCCGAGCGCGCCCCCGAGCGGTGCGATGAGCAGGGAGAGCCCGACGGCCTGCAGGACGGTCTTGAGCTTGCCTCCGCGGCTGGCCGGGATCACGCCGCGGTTGATCACCACGAACCGCATGAGGGTGATACCGACCTCCCTGATGAGGATGACGACAGTGACCCACCAGGGAAGCAGGTCGAGCAGGGAGAGCCCGATGAGCGCCGTGCCCATGAGTGCCTTGTCGGCGATCGGGTCCATCAGTTTGCCGAAGTCGGTGACGATCCCTTGCCTGCGCGCTAACCACCCGTCCACCCAGTCGGTCAACATCGCGAAGACGAAGACGACGAGCGCCCACCAGCGCCAGTCGACCTGCTCACCGCCGTGCGACAACAGCAACCAGCCGAAGACGGGCACCAGCAGGATGCGCAGCACGGTCAGCGCGTTGGGGACGTTCACTGAGCTCTGGCCGGTCGCGGGGGCACCTTGCACGTCAGGGCCGTCGGGGTCGGTCACGGAATTTCGCGCTCCTGATCAGGTGATGGTTGAGACGGCCGAGGTAGGGCGATGAGGTCGACCCCCTCGGTGGCGACGACCTCCGCAGTGACGATATCCCCTGGCGTGAACCTGGGCATTCCAGCCTCGCCGGCCACTAGATACGTCACGCCGTCCACGTCCGGCCCCTGCTGACCAGCGCGCCCGACGACGCGGTCCTCGTCCTCGTCGTAGCCCTCGACGAGGACCGACACGGTGGTCCCGATGCGTTCCTGCGCCCTCTGGGATGTCAGCTCTTCCACCAGCGCGCTGATGTCGGCGACCCGCTGCGCGATGGTGTCCGCATCGAGTTTGCCCTCGTGGGTCTCGGCCTCGGTGCCGTCCTCGTCGGAGTAGCCGAAGACGCCGACTACGTCCAGGCGCGCCTCTTCGAGAAAGGCGACGAGCTCGTCGAGGTCATCCTCGGTCTCGCCCGGGAAGCCGACGATGACGTTGGTCCTGATGCCTGCCTCGGGCAGGCGCTCTCGGACCTGAGCGAGCAGCCCCAGGAAGGACTCGCGGTCGCCGAAGCGGCGCATCCGCCGCAAGAGTGGGCCGCTGGCGTGCTGGAAAGAGATGTCGAAGTAGGGCACGACACCTGGGGTGCGCGCCAGCGCGTCGAGCAGGTCCGGGCGGATCTCCGCCGGCTGCAGGTAGGAGACGCGGACGCGCTCGATGCCGTCGACGCCGGCTAGCTCAGGCAGCAGGGCGTCGATCAGCCGCAGGTCCCCCAGGTCCTTGCCGTAGGACGTGGTGTTCTCACTGACCAGGAAGACTTCCTTGACCCCACGCTCCGCCAGCCAACGCGCCTCGTCGAGGATCTCCTGCGGACGGCGCGACACGAAGGACCCACGAAACATCGGGATGGCGCAGAAGGTGCACCGCCGGTCACATCCCGAGGCAATCTTCAGCGGCGCCCAGGGCCGCCCGTCGAGTCGGGCTCGGACCACCCGAGGGCCGGAGGGCGGGGCTACCTGCGCCAACGGCACGCTGGGCTCCGGCGTGGGCAGCTGCGGTGACGACTGTTGATGGCCCGGGAGCGCGACCGCCTCCTGATCGCTTGCCAGCGCCCGGGCAGAGGGAGCGAGCGGGAGCAGCGTGCGGCGGTCACGGGGCACGTGGGAGGTCGGTCTCTCCCCCGCCAGGATGCGCGTGAGATGTCCGGACATGTCGGCGTAGGAGTCGAAGCCCAGCACGGCGTCCGCCTCGGGCAGCTCGTCAGCGAGTTGTTGGCCGTAACGCTCGGCCATGCACCCCACAGCCACCACGGCCTGGGTGCGCCCTGTCTTCTTGAGATCGTTCGCCTCAAGAAGCGCGTCGATCGAGTCCTTCTTGGCCTGCTCGACGAAGCCGCACGTGTTGACTACCGCGACGTCGGCGTCCGCGGCGTCGTCGACAAGCGTCCAGCCCGCCATGGCTAGCCTGCCCGCGAGCTCCTCGGAGTCCACCTCGTTGCGGGTGCACCCCAGGGTGACGACGGCGACGCTGCGGGTTGGGGACATGCTCTGAGTGTAGGCAGCGTTGGGGGCTGGGCCTATCCGAACGCCGGGACCTTGGTGGCTACCGATGTCACGGCACCGGTGAGGGCCGAAGGGCCCATCGCGGACCTGCAGATTGGGGACCCCGGTCGGGCCTTCCGGCCCTCGCGCCCGGCATGCTTGCCCACCTAGCGTGAAGACCACGACGAGGGAGAAGAAATGCGGATGGCTATGCGGCTGACGGGTTTGGTGCTCGCGACGACACTGCTCGGCGCCTGCACCAACATGAGCACTGAGCCCAGCAGTGGCCGCTCGGACGCAGTCGTGCCGGAAGGGACACCGGCCACGACCTCCTCCCCCGCCTCGGGGGGTGGCATGGCCGGGGCCGAGGAGGGGACGGCCCCGGCCACGGCGACTCCTAGCCTCCCGGTCGCGGGCTCCAATGCCCCTGCGGGGTATGTGGAGCTGCGCGGCGAGGGGGACAACTTTCACGCGGCGATGACCGAGGGCGACGGCGAGGCGGAGCCGATGCTCCTGACCGACCCGCCCTTGAGCCAGGAGTGGCAGGTCGTCGAGGCCGACGGTCCTAAGTTCGTGCAGACCGTATGCGGCGTCCAGCTGGATCCCGTCGAGCCCAGGGATGCCGCCCACCGACGGTGGGGCTGGGTCGAGAACTTCACCTACCTCACTAGCGAGGTGCACCTGTTCTCACAGGACGGGGACGGCGTGGACGCGGCAACCGCAATTGACGCCGCCCTTCAGGGGTGCACCGGCTTCGGTCTGGACAAAGACGGTAAAGAGGTGCCCTCCGGCAGCGGAACCTATGAGGTCACTGTGGAGCGGCTCGACGGCCTGCCCCAGGGATGGGTCGGCTGGACCGAGGTGACGGAGGGCGAGGGCATGGTCCGCCACAACGCACTCCGTGATGTCGAGGGTGGGTGGCACTGGATCTCGGTGGTGGGCTACCTGGGAGCTGACAGCGACGCGGACCTGCTGGTCGCAGCAGTCAAGAGCGCCGGCTGATGCGCGCCCTCCTCCTTCGCCTCCGCTCCTGGATGGGAGCGCTCGGTGAACGGGGAGCAGGGGCGATCGAGTACGCCGGCGGCACGCTGCTGGTGGGGATCCTCATCAGCACAGCTGCCTTCGGCGTCGCAGCCACGGCACCACAACTGCTGGGCGAGCGCCTATCGGGCACCATCTGCCGCGCCTTTGCGGTCCTGCCAGGCGTGGACCCGGCATGCGCGGACTTTGGAGATATTGCGGGAGCACTTCCTCAGGAAGAAGGCACCGCCGTCCCAGAAGAGGTGCCCTACGAGGACACCCTGTGGACCTACGACCAGCTGACCTCGGGCCCCATGGTGTTCGTCGGCGACAGCTATGGATCCGGTGAGGGGGCAGGCGACTACGACCCGGACACGGACCGGGGACCGAGTTGGTGGGACAACCTGTGGGGCAATGACGTCCCAGAGAACAGATGCCACCGCTCGGGCAATGCCTGGGGAATCCAGGTTGGCGAGCAGCACTGGCCAGGCAACTACACCTTCAACGCCTGCTCGGGATCAGTGACTGCCGATGTGGAGAACTCCAACCAGGACGGCAACGACGGAGAGGGCCCGCAGGGTGAGGACATCACCGCAGATACGGCGATGATCTTCGTCTCCATGGGCGGCAACGATGCGGGCTTCGCTCCCATCCTGAAGGAATGCCTCGCCGCTGCCTTGACCAACGGCCAGATTCGCGGGCAGTCCGGGGGAATGGCACCGGAGAGCGCCATGATCTACTGCTCAACCTGGCTCGATCAACCAGACCCGGACGCCAACGACGGCAGGAGCCGCAGACAGGTCATCCTCGACCGGGTCGAGGCTCGAATCCGGACCATGTACGCCTACCTGCGCGAGCAGTCCAAGGATGGAGCGCACATCGTCCAGATGGGTTATCCGGCACTCTTCGATCCTGGCTATATCGGGCTGATCGAGAGCAAGGACGTGGCCTATCTCAACACGCTGAGCGCCGACCTGAACGCCATGATCGCTCGGGTGGCCAAGGAGCAGGGCATCCACTTCATCGATCCGACCGAAGCCTTTGCTGACCACGGCGTCGGCAGCGACGATCCCTGGCTGCTGGGACTCGGGCTCGGGGGCAACCGCGCGCTGCCGCCAGAGGCCTTCCACCCCAACGCCGCGGGACAGGATGCCATGCAAGAGCTGATCGAGGAGTACCTCGCGTCGCTGAAGTGAGCGGCAGGCATGATGGAGTAGTGAGCGCTCATGCAGTGAAGGTCGGTGCAGCGTCGGTAGCGGCAATCGCCCTGCTGGTGGTGCTCCTGGTCACCCTGCGCGGCTACGACCCCGGCGATGCGGGCGCGGCGACGCGCATGGACTCCACCCGCTCGACGGGTCTGATCAGCCTCGGACTGGCAGTGGCTGCCCTCCTTCCCCTCGGGGTGCTCCGCTTGGTCGCGCTGGCCGGGGCCGCCGTGTTTCTGCTCCTCGCCCTAGGCTTCTGGGTCGGGCTGCTGGGCGGCCACTGAGATGACCATCTCGCAGTTGTTGGCCCGTTGGCCCGTCCTCGATGGGCACAACGACCTCCCGTGGGCGTTGCGCGAGGCGGCGCAGAACGGCCATCAGCTCGACATCGCGACGGACACCTCGATCTCCCTGCACACCGACCTCGCGCGACTCCAGCGTGGGTCCGTGGGCGGACAGTTCTGGTCGGTCTTCGTCCCCTCCCATCTGCCTGAGCCGGAGGCCGTCCTGATCACGCTCGAGCAGATCGACATGGTGCATCACCTGGTCTGCCGGTATGGCGACCGGTTAGCGCTGGCAGGCACCGCCGCCGAGGTGGAGCGCGCCTTCACCAACGGCAGGGTGGCCTCGCTGCTGGGCGCCGAAGGCGGCCACTCCATCGGGTCCTCGCTGGCGGTCTTGAGGATCCTCTACCGGCTCGGCGTGCGCTACCTGACCCTGACCCACAACGACAACACGCCCTGGGCCGACAGCGCCACGGACGTGCCCGAGCACGGTGGACTGACCGACTTCGGGCGGGCGGTCGTCCGCGAGATGAACCGGCTCGGCATGCTCGTTGACCTCTCTCACGTGGCGCAGACCACCATGCGCGACGCGCTCGCGACGTCGCGGGCACCGGTGATCTTCAGCCACAGCAGCGCCCGAGCCCTGTGCTCGACACCGCGCAACGTCCCCGACGAGGTGTTGTCGCTCATGGCGGCACAAGGCGGCGTGTGTATGGCGACCTTCGTCCCCTTTTTCGTGTCGCAGGACTGCTGGGACTGGCGGGTCGAAGCCATGGCTGCTGCCGCCACGCAAGGCGTCAACCCCAAGGACCTGACGTCCTTCACCGCATGGTCACAGGGGTGGCGGGAGGCCCACCCCTTGCCGCAGGCGACGGTGTCGCAGGTCGCGGACCATGTGGACCACCTCCGGGATGTCGCGGGCGTGGACCATGTCGGCATCGGCGGAGACTACGACGGGGTCGACGTCACGCCGGTCGGTCTGGAGGACGTCTCGACCTATCCAGTGCTCTTCGAGGAACTGGAGCGCAGGGGTTGGTCCGATGACGACTTGGGCAAGTTGGCCTGTCGCAACGTGCTCCGGGTGCTGCGCGCGGCCGAGGACGTCGCGGAGCCAGCGGGCGCCGTGTGGCAGCGGCCCGGCTCACCCCCCAACCCCCTTACCCTGACCCGATGAGGTGGCTGATGTGACGACTCGTGAGCTGCTGTGGAGTCAGGTGCACGCCGAGCGCGCCGCGCTGGTCCACGAACTGGCCGAACTCACCGATGAGCAGTGGGCAAGCCCTTCGTTGTGTGGTGACTGGTCTGTCCATGACGTCGTGGCCCATCTCACCGCAGCCGCCAGTGTCGGCCGGCTCCGCTGGATCGCCAGTGTGCTGGGAGCCCGTCTTGACTTCGATCTGCACAACCAGCGTCGGTTGGCCGAGCAACGCGGAACGACCACGGCCCAGACCCTGGAGCGTTTCCGCACGGTGGTCACCAGCACCACTGCTGCCTCCGGACACACGGCGGCGTGGTTAGGCGAGGTTGTTGTCCATTCGCACGACATCCGCTGGCCCCTGGGGCTGCCCTCGACGTCTGCACCGGACGTCGTGGCTCAGGTCGCTACCTTCTATGCCCAGCGCGACTTCACGGTGCCCAGCAAGACCGCAATCAACGGTCTGCGTCTGGAGGCCACGGACAGTGACTTCCACGCCGGTGCGGGTGAGTTGGTCCGGGGCACGACGCTGGCGCTGACCATGGCGATGGCAGGCCGCAGCGTCTACTGTGTGGAGCTGAGCGGGCCGGGTACGGCTGCTCTCCGCGCCTACAAGCGTCCCAGCGGCCACGGTGATTCGTCGTAAGGGTGGTGCTGATCCGGTGCTGCTCACATCGCTCGCCGGCCCGGGATCTGGAGGGCTGGCTCAATAGCGCTCGTGGCCGGTGAGGTCCCAGGCGTCCTCGGACTCGGGCTCCTCCTCCTCCTCGACGTAGCTGCCCGAGATGGGGTCGTTGTCGTAACGCGAGTTGCCCCCAACCGGAGCCACCGACACGCCTGCAAACTCACTGCCGGGGTCGTCCGCATAGTCCTGCTCGGTGGCAAAGGCCGGCTCGTCAGCCTCGTCTTCGGCCACCACCTGGCTGGGGTCGGCGTCGAAGGGCTCCGGCACGTGCTCCGGCTCAGGATGAGGAGCAGGCTCGTGGCCCTGCAGGAGCGCAAGCGTCTCCGCGAGGTCGTCCGTCTTGACAAGCACGTCGCGGGCCTTGGAGCCCTCGGACGGGCCGACAATGCCACGGGACTCCATCAGATCCATGAGGCGCCCGGCCTTGGCGAAACCGATGCGCAGTTTGCGCTGCAACATCGAGGTGGAGCCGAACTGCGTCGTGATGACCTGCTCGGCGGCCTGCAGCAGGATGTCGAGGTCGTCGCCGATGTCTTCGTCGATCTGCTTCTTGGCCGGCGCTGCGGCGACTTCTTCGACATACCTCGGCTTGAGCTGACCGCTGACGTGCTTGACCACGTCGTGGATCTCTGACTCCGCCACCCAGGCGCCCTGGACACGCATTGTCTTGGACGCACCCATCGGCAGGAAAAGAGCGTCGCCCTGGCCGATCAGTTTCTCGGCGCCGGGTTGGTCGAGGACGACGCGGCTGTCGGCCAGGGAGGACGTCGCGAACGCCATCCGGCTGGGGACGTTGGCCTTGATCAGGCCAGTGACGACGTCGACCGAGGGCCGCTGGGTGGCCAGCACCAGGTGGATGCCGGCCGCTCGTGCCAACTGCGTGATCCGGACCACCGACTCCTCGACGTCGCGCGGCGCGACCATCATCAGGTCAGCGAGCTCGTCGACGACGACGAGCAGGTAGGGGTAGGGCGTGAGGATGCGCTCCGAGCCAGCTGGCGGGGCGATCTTGCCGGAGCGAATCGCCTTGTTGAAGTCATCGATGTGCTTGTAACCGAAAGCCGAAAGGTCGTCGTAGCGCTGATCCATCTCCTTGACCACCCAGGCCAGGGCCTCCGCGGCCTTCTTGGGGTTGGTGATGATCGGCGTGATCAGGTGCGGGATGCCCTCATAGGCGGTCAGCTCGACCCGCTTGGGGTCGACGAGGATCATCCGGACCTCGTCCGGGGTGGAGCGCATGAGGATCGAGGTGATCATCGAGTTGACGAAACTCGACTTGCCCGAGCCGGTGGCGCCAGCAACGAGCAGGTGCGGCATCTTGGCCAGGTTGGCGATGACGTAGCCACCCTCCACGTCCTTGCCGACGCCCATCACCATCGGATGGGTGTTGTTGCGAGCGACCTGGCTGCGCAGCACGTCACCGAGGTTGACGTTCTCCCGGTCGGCGTTGGGGATCTCGACCCCGACGGCGGACTTGCCGGGGATCGGGGAGAGGATGCGGACGTCCGCGGAGGCCACCGAGTAGGCGATGTTCTTGGACAGCGCGGTGATCCGCTCCACCTTGACGCCGGGGCCCAGCTCGACTTCGTAGCGGGTGACTGTCGGGCCGCGCATGAAACCAGTGACCTGCGCGTCGACGTTGAAGTCCTCGAGCACGCCGGTGAGGGCCTCGACGACCCGGTCGTTGGCCTCCGAACGCTCCTTATGAGGCGCGCCGGCCTTGAGAAGCCCGGAGTCCGGCAGGATATAGGTGACGTCGCCAGCGAGCTGGAGCTGCTCGACCCGCTGGGGAAGCTGGGTAACGGGGGGTGCGGGGAGGGCCTTAGCGGCGTCCGACGTGGGCTTGGCCTTGGCTGCCGGGTCGGGACGCTTCTGCCCGGGCCGCAGTGCGGGGATCTCCTGCGTGGCATCGTCCCCGGCTGCCATGGTCGGCTTCTTGCCCCCTACACGGCCCGTCTTGGGAGTCGCCTCGTCGGCGTCCACGCCAGGGGGCTCGGCCTCCGTCCGCCTGCGGGCGGCAGCAGAGGAGGCACGCAGGGAGCGCCCGCCCTTGCCCTTTTCCACGACGGCGGCCTGATCGAAGGCGACGTCGCCTTCGTGCTCGCTCAGATCGGCACGGGAGCGACGCCGGCGAGGCAGCACCTCACCGGTCGCGGGGTCCACCTCGTCGAAGCGGGCCGAGTCGAAGAGCTGCTGCTCGACCTCGCGCACCCGGTCCGGGATCCGGTGCACCGGCGTGCGGGTCAGCACGAGGAACCCGAAGAGTCCCAGGAGGGACAGGACGATGGCCGCGCCGGTGGCGGTGATCGCGGCGGACAGCATCGAAGAGGCGATGAAGCCGAGCACGCCACCGGAGGCCTCCATCACCCGGGCACCCTCTGCGTAGTCAGGAGCCCCGTGGACCAGGTGGGTGATGCCGGCCGAAGCGAGCAACAGCGCGGCGGTGCCGATCGACATCCGGTGCGTCGCTTGACTCTCGCTCGGCTTACGGAACATGCGCAGCGCGAAGAAGAGGAAGACCACCGGCAGGATCAGGGCTACTCGGCCGAAGGTGCCGGCGACGACCGCGTGAACGGCGTCGCCGAAGAGACCGTCCAGGTGCCACCATTCACGCAGGGCGACGACGATAGCGAGCACGAGGAAAACGAATCCGGCCCCGTCGCGGCGGTGCTCCGGCTCCAGGTCGCGGGCGGCGTCACTCATCGCGCGGACGGTGCCACCAGTCGCACCGGCGATCCCTCGATAGGCCTTGACGGGGAGGGAGCCACCCCGTGTGCCAGTCGCTCGGGGAGCCCGCGCGGGCGCGCGTCTGGCCCCCGTGCTCGACGCTGCGGCGCGAGTCGAAGAAGTCCTCGCGGACGTCGAGGAGCCGCCGCGCGGGGCGCTGCTGCGCGGACGGCTGGAGGAAGACACAGATCTGGCCACCCTCGCACCGTACCAATGGCCACGTGCGTCACACGTTTCACACGCCCACGGCCCACGAACTCGACCACCCACTCGCGAGCTGCACCGCGCCCGCAGCCACGACCGACTGCGCGGCTAGGTCACCCTGCGGCCCTCAGGCGTCGATGACGATCGGGATGATCATCGGCCGACGCCGCAGCTTGCTCCCCACGAAGGGTCCCACGGTCCGCCGGATGACCTGCTGCAACTGGTGGGTGTCTTTGACACCGTTGTGCTGCGCCTCCTGGAGCGCCTCGACCACCTTCTGCCGCACCGGCTCGAAGACCTCTTCGCCGTTGGCGAACCCTCGCGTCTGGATGATCGGCCCCGCGGCGATAGCACCGGTGTTGGAGTCGCGGACCACGATGATCGTCACGAAACCTTCATCCCGCAGGATCCGCCGGTCCTTGAGCATGTCCTCATCGGCGGCGCCGACCAGCGAGCCGTCCACATACACATAGCCGCAGTCGACCTTCCCGGCGATCCGAGCGACCCCGTCGATCAGGTCGACCACGACGCCGTCCTCGGCCAGGATGACCCGGTCCCGCGGCACCCCGGTCTGCACCGCGAGATCTCCGTTGGCCACCAGGTGGCGCCACTCGCCATGGACCGGCATGACGTTGCCGGGCTTGATGATGTTGTAGCAATAGAGGAGCTCCCCAGCAGCGGCGTGACCCGAGACGTGGACCAGCGCGTTGCCCTTGTGCACGACGTTGGCGCCGAGCCGGGTGAGTCCGTTGATGACGCGATAGACGGCGTTCTCGTTGCCGGGGATGAGCGAGGAGGCCATGAGCACGGTGTCGCCCTCACCGACGTTGATCCTGTGGTCGCCGTTGGCCATCCGCGACAGCGCCGCCATCGGCTCCCCCTGCGAGCCGGTGCAGATGAGGACCTGCTGGTCGTCGGGCATCTGCGTGAGCCGACCCAGGTCGACGAGCACCCGGTCAGGGACACGCAGATAGCCCAGTTCTGCGGCGATCCCCATGTTGCGCAGCATCGAGCGGCCGACCATCGCGACCTTGCGGCCCGACTTCTCCGCAGCGTCCAGAACTTGCTGCACGCGGTGCACGTGCGAGGAGAAGCACGCCACGATGATGCGCCGCTGAGCGTGGTGAAAGACGCGCTCGATGGCGGGGCTGATCTGCTGCTCGGGGGTAGTGAAACCCGGCACGTCGGCGTTGGTCGAGTCGACCATGAAGAGGTCGACGCCCTCCTCCCCCATCCGTGCGAAAGCGCGCAGGTCGGTGATCCGCCCGTCCAGCGGGATCTGGTCCATCTTGAAGTCGCCGGTGTGCAGGATGGTGCCGGCGCTGGTCCGCACGAAGACCGCCAACGCGTCCGGGATCGAGTGGTTGACCGCGACGAACTCACAGTCGAACGGGCCGAGCTGCTCCCGGTCACCCTCGCGCACGCCCAGGGTGAGCGGCTTGATCCGGTGCTCCTTGAGCTTGGCCTCGATCAGCGCGAGCGTCAGCTGGCTGCCGACCAGAGGTATGTCGTCCTTGAGGCGGAGCAGGTAGGGCACCGCACCGATGTGGTCCTCGTGTCCGTGGGTCAGAACCACGGCGACGATGTCGTCGAGCCGGTCCTGGATCGGGGTGAAGTCCGGCAGGATGAGGTCCACTCCAGGGTGGTGCTCCTCGGGGAAGAGGACGCCGCAGTCGATGACGAGAAGCTTGCCCTGGTGCTCAATGACGGCCATGTTGCGGCCGATCTCGCCCAGCCCCCCGAGCGGGGTGATGCGCACACCGCCCTCCTTCAGCGGTCCGGGGGCAGTCAGCTCGGGGTGCGGATGGCTCATGAAGCCAGCGTATCCGCGGGCCGGGCAACGCTGGGGCCGCCTGCAGCGCGTCTGCCACCGTTAGGCTGCGGGCATGCGGCAATACCTCGATCTCCTGCAGCGCATCCTGGACGAGGGCGTGCAGAAGGGGGACCGCACCGGCACCGGCACGCTGTCCGTCTTCGGCCACCAGCTCCGTTTCGACCTGACGCAAGGTTTTCCGGTGTTGACGACCAAGCGGGTGCACCTGCGCTCCGTGATCGGTGAGTTGCTGTGGTTTCTGCGCGGCGACACCAACGTGCGCTGGCTGCAGGAGCGCAGGATCTCGATCTGGGACGAATGGGCCGACGAGCACGGCGACCTCGGCCCGGTCTATGGCCACCAGTGGCGCTCCTGGCCGACGCCGGACGGGGGGCACATCGACCAGATCAGCAAGGTCATCGCCTCGATCCGGTCCAACCCCGACTCACGCCGCCACATCGTCTCGGCCTGGAACGTCGCCGACGTCGACGCGATGGCCCTGCCGCCGTGCCACACGCTCTTCCAGTTCTATGTCGCACCCGCCGCGCCGGAGGACGAGGACCAGAGGGGCTGGTTGTCCTGCCAGCTCTATCAGCGCAGTGCGGACACCTTCCTCGGTGTCCCTTTTAATATCGCCAGCTATGCCCTGCTCACGCACATGGTCGCCCACGTCACTGACCTGCGGGCCAAGGATTTCGTCCACACTTTCGGCGACGCCCACCTCTACCTGAACCACCTCGACCAGACTCACGAGCAGCTGCGGCGCACCCCGGGGCCGTTGCCGACGCTCTGGCTCAACCCGCAGGTCCGCGAGATCGACGCCTTCGACCTGGAAGACGTCGAGGTCCGTGACTATGTCGCCGCCCCCTCGATCAAGGCGCCGATCGCGGTATGACCCACGCCCGCTTCGCAGTCATCCCCGCTGTGTATGTCGTCCTGCTGCGCACCATCGCCAACCCCCCGGACCGGACGGGCTACCTGCAGGGGCTGAGGTCCTCCTCCAGCTGCGGCGAGGCACCACCTTCATGGACGGCTGGTGGGCCTGCGGCGCCGCCGGCCACGTCGAGCGCGGCGAGACGCTGCTGGAGGCTGCCGGTCGCGAGGCGGCAGAAGAGCTCGGTGTCGAGCTCGACCCGACCGACCTCACCCTGGCCGTGACCACGACCCGGCGCTGCGTCATACCTGATGACCTGGAGGAGCGAGTGGACGTCTTCCTCACCGCGACCCGATGGAGGGGTGATCCGTCCATCCTCGAGCCGGAGAAGGCCGGTGACCTGCAGTGGTGGCCCCTCGACACTCTCCCGGAGAGGCTGGTGCCCCACGAGCGGGCCGCGCTGGAGGCGATCGCCTCCGGCCAGACCCCAGCAGTCCAGGCGATGGGTTTTGCCCAGCACCTGACCTTGGTCGCGGCGGTCGGCCGCAACGGCGTGATCGGCGACGGGTCGTCGATGCCCTGGCATCTGCCGCAGGACCTGAAATTCTTCAAGGCCACCACGATGGGTGGGGTCATGGTCATGGGCCGCGGCACCTGGGACTCGATCGGACGCGCGCTTCCGGGGCGGCGCACGATCGTGGTCACCCGACAACCGGACTGGTCGGCGCCCGGCGCGCAGAGCGCGCGCTCGCTGCGTGAGGCCTTGCTGATCGCCGGTGACGGTGAGGTCTTTATCGTCGGCGGCGGACAGATCTTTGCCCAAACGATCGACCACGCGCACCGGTTGATCATCACCGAGGTGGACCTGGGCCCGGCCGGCTCGACCCGGTTCCCGCCGATCGACCCGGAGGTATGGGCAGAGGTCGCCCGCCTGCCCGGCGACGGTGACGTCCTCGCGTGGGTGACCTGGGAAAGGCGCTAGCCGCCCAACGTCGTCAGTCTGGGTCGGCGGCGGCGGTCCACCTTCGTGGGCAAGCGTAGGTGGATGGTTCGTCGCGCGAGGCCTGCATGGGCGGTCACCGCGGCCGACGTCGTCCCCGCGTAGCCATCGCGGAGGCCAGGCCACTGCGGGAGAGGCGAGAGGGTAGTCTCCTACGGAATCAGGGTGTCGATGACTGGTCGTTGGCGACGGGCCGTAGCCCGCTCCGAGCAGCCACCTCCACGATCCAGCACACCTCAGACGTGAGTGGACGGGATGAGCGCTGGCATGAAGACCTACTACGACCTGGGCAGTTACGGCCGGAAGGTCACCAACGCCTCAGCCGAGGCACAACGCTGGTTCGACCGCGGCCTCGTGTGGACGTACGCGTTCAACCACGAAGAGGCAGTGCGTTGCTTTGAGCGGGCCCTCGCCACCGACCCGGACTGCGTGATGGCCCACTGGGGGCTCGCCTACGCACTGGGTCCGAACTACAACAAGCCGTGGGAGTCCTTCGACTCGGTCGACCTCGCCGCCACCGTGTCGAGCGCTTTCACAGCGTCCCAAGAGGCACTCAAGAGGAGCTCGCTCGGGTCCGGCGTGGAGAGTGCCCTGGCGGAGGCGCTCAGCGCCCGGTACCCCTCCGGCACGCCCGCGGAGGACTGTTCGGAGTGGAACGCCGAATACGCCGACGCGATGCGCAGGGTCTATCACGACTATCCCGACGACCTGGACGTGGCGACGCTCTTCGCGGACGCGCTGATGAACCTGACGCCGTGGGCGTTGTGGGACCAGGGCACCGGTGAGCCGGCTGACGGAGCGAGCACGGCCGAAGCCAAGGACGTCCTGGACCGGGCTCTTGAGGCGACTGCCAGTCGGGAGCATCCGGGCGTGCTGCACATGTACATCCACCTCATGGAGATGTCCCCTCGGCCCGAACTGGCTATCCGCGTCGGCGATCTCCTTCGTCACCTCGTGCCCGATGCGGGTCACCTCCGGCACATGCCGACCCACATCGACATCCTGTGCGGGGACTACCGCAGCGTCGTGGAAACCAACTCGGACGCAATCGCGGCGGACGAGAAGTTCCTTGAGCGCGAAGGGCCGATGAACTTCTACAGCCTGTATCGAGCTCACAACTACCACTTCAAGATCTACGGCGCCATGTTCCTGGGCCAGTCCGCGGTGGCCCTAGAGACGGCCGACCAGCTCATCGCGATGATCCCTGAGAGCCTGCTCCGAGTGGACGTCCCGCCGATGGCGGACTGGCTCGAGGGCTTCCTCCCGATGAAGTTGCACGCCCAGATCCGCTTCGGTCGGTGGCAGGACATCATCAACGCGCCACTGCCTGACGACCCCGATCTCTATTGCGTGACCACCGCGATGCTGCACTACGCCAAGGGCGTAGCCCACGCCGCCACCGGGCAGATTCCGCAGGCAGAGCGCGAGCGGGCGCTGTTTCTGACCGCAGTGGAGCGGGTCCCCGAATCGCGCACCGTCTTCAACAACACCTGCCGCGACATCCTTCAGGTCGCCGCTGCGATGCTCGACGGGGAGTTGGAGTACCGCAGGGGCAACTACGACGCGGCGTTCGCGCACCTGCGTCACTCTATCGAGCTCGACGACACTCTCCCCTACGACGAGCCGTGGGCCTGGATGCAGCCCACCCGTCATGCCTATGGCGCGCTGCTGCTGGAGCAGGGACGGCTCGAGGAGGCCGAGGCCGTCTACCGTGCTGACCTTGGCCTGGACCGCACCCTGGCCCGCGCGTGTCAGCATCCCGGCAACGTCTGGAGCCTGCACGGTTACCACGAGTGCCTCGTGCAGCTCGGGCGGCACGAACAAGCAGCCATCATCGAGCAACAACTCGACATTGCCAAGGCTCGCGCCGATGTGCCGATCAACGCCTCGTGCTTCTGTCGACTGAGCGCACAGGACCCAGACGGAGGTTCGCCTGAGGGGGCGACCGCCTACTCCACCTGCTCAGCCTCGAGGCCGGACTGAGTCCCGGCAAACATCTCCGTGAGGTCGAGCGAGCGCACGCGGTGCTGGGAGGCCAGCGACACGTAGGCCCGTGCCAGGACGTCTTTGCCGAAGCCGAGCACGGTGTTGAGCAACCCGGTCGCCTCCGCGAGTTCCTCAGGCTTAGCCGACGCGACGACCTGGCGCCACATTGACGCCTCGAGCGCGTTGAACGCTGCCTGCACCTCACTGATGTCGAACCCCTCGCTGAAGCGCTCCTCTGCAACAGCCTCGGCGTAGGCGCTCACCCCTGAGAGGTCGCGGTTGCCGATGGCGTCGACCACGAGGTCAAACAGGCCCTCGAGCCGCTCCCGAGGGAGCATCTCACCCGCAGCCTTGTAGTGCTGGATGTGTGAACGGTCGACGACGGTGTAGCTCTCGTCGACGATGCTTGAGCGAGACTCCCGGAGCAGCGCTGCACAGTCCATGTGGACACACCTACCCTTCAACGTCTGCATCGTCCCACGCGGACCGGCTCAACGGGCCGCCGGGCACTGTTCCCTCGCCCAGGTGGCGAGCCGGTGCGCCGGCCTCATCGGTGGAAGCGCCCGTGCAGCCCTCGGATCCGCTCCGACAATTCTGGGACGGGACCATCGACGACGGCGGAAGGCACCACACGCTGGATCGGCAACCCCAAGACGGGGCCAGGCTCGACGCCGAGCTCCTGCAACCACCCGCCGAGCTGCTCGGAGGATGAGGCGATGACGATGCGTCCCAGACCTACCCACCCGTGGGCCCCGGCACACATCGGGCAGTGCTCGCCGGAGGTGTAAACGGTCGAGGCGGCGCGCTCCTGGACGGTGAGGTGCTCGACCGCCCAGTAGGCGATCGCAATCTCCGGGTGCTGGGTGGGATCCCCACCGGCAACGTGGTTGTGATCCTCGAAGAGCACCTCGCCCTCCGCGCTCAGCAGCAGTGACCCGAAAGGTTCATCGCCGCGCTCGACCGCCTGCTCTGCCAGGTCGACACACCGCGTCAGCAGCTCCAGGTCACGCTCGGTGATCGTCATCTCCGCCTCTCCGGCCCAGCTGCGGGTGCGCCGGGACCGCCTCCATCATCGCCGCATTACAGTCGTGGGGTGCAGCCACGCGACCTGACCATGATCCGCACCCTTTCCTCCCCGACCGTCCGGCCAGACGGCAACGACGTCGTCTTTGCGGTCAGCCGGCCTGATGTGGAGGACAACCGCTACCGCAGCAGCCTGTGGCGACTCGACCTTCGGGACAAGGACGCCACGCCGGTGCGCCTGACGCGCAGCACCTACGACAGTTCACCCGTCTACTCCCCCGGCGGCACCCACCTGGCCTTCCTCCGCGGCAGCAAGGACGGACCACCCCAGCTGCACGTCATACCTGCCGATGGGGGTGAGCCCCGCAAGCTCACCGACCAACCGCTCGGCGTCTCCCAACCCTCCTGGTCCAAGGACGGCGACAAGATCGCGTATGTCGCTCGCGTCCCCGAGGCGGGCCGCTACGGGACCGACAAGGACATCAAGCCCGACGCGGAGGCGCCCAGGCTGATCGAGCACAGCGCCTACCTGTCAGACGGTCTCGGCTATGTCCTGGACCGTCCGGCCAAGCTGTGGGTGGTCGACGTGTCGATGTTGCCCAGCGACGACGACGCCTCTGCCGACGAGCTGCCAGCGAGCCTCCAGCTGACGACGGGCAACGGCGACGACGACCAGCCCCGCTTCATCGACGGCGGACGACGCGTCGCCTTCATCTCCGCCCGCAACGCGCGCGGGACGTGGCGGCCCGACACCCTCGTCAGCGACGTCTGCTCCGTCGACCTGCGCGGCAAGAGCTTCCGACGCCACACCGACGGCACCAGCTCGGTGGGCAGCATGGACGTCACAAGCAGCGGCGACATCGTTTACGGTGCAGGTGACCTCGGGCCGAGCAAGCAGGACTTCGTCGCGCGCAACCCGGTCCTACGTCGCCTCGACCGCGCCACCCCCCTCACCGACGCCGAGACCGACCACCTCGCCTGCGCACCGGCCCTGCTCGCCGACGACACGGTCATCGCGGCGTTCGAGCACCGTGGCGACACGGTGGTGCGGAGCTTGCCTGGGGACACGGTCCTGCTCGAGGGCAATGTCAGCGTCTCTGCGCTGGCTGCCGCCGCGGACGTGGTCGTCGCGGTGGCCGACACCCGCGCCTCATACTCCGAGCTCTTCGTCGGCCCTGTCACCGGCCCCCTCACCCAGCGCACCGACTTTGGCCGCCACCTCACGGGGACCGCTGCACCGATCCAGCCCGAGGAGCTGGACACGACGGCCGCTGATGGCTACCCCGTCCACGGCTGGCTGTTCCGCCCGTCATCCACGCCGCGCAGGAAGGCTGGCCACCCGGTCGTCCTGATGATCCATGGTGGCCCTTACACGCAATACTCCGGCAACCTCTTCGACGAGGCGCAGGTGCTGGCGGGGGCGGGCTACGCGGTGGTCATGGGCAACCCGCGCGGCGGCTCTGGGTATGGCGCGACGCACGGCCGGGTGCTGAAGGACGCCGTCGGGACCGTCGACGTGGCAGACCTGACGGCACTGCTGGACCACGCGCTCGCCGCGCCGGACCTGGACGAGGATCGGGTGGGGGTGCAGGGCGGCTCCTACGGCGGGTTGATGACGACCTGGCTCGTCGGGCACAGCGACCGGTTCACGGCCGCGATCAGCGAGCGCGCGGTCAACGCCTGGGACTCCTTCGCTGGCACCAGTGACATCGGGTGGTTCTTCGGCGAGGAGTACTCCGGCGCCTATCAGGTCGAGCAGTCACCGCTGACCTGGGCGGACAACATCACGACCCCGACCATGATCATCCACAGCGAGCGAGACTTCCGGTGCCCGCTGGAGCAGGGCCAGCGCCTCTTCGCCCGCCTCAAGCGCAACAACGTGCCGACACGGCTGCTCGTCTTCCCCGGGGAGGGGCACGAGCTCAGCCGCGCGGGGCAGCCCAGACATCGCGTGGCGCGCTTCGAGCACATCCTCGACTGGTGGAGCGAGCACCTCGGCTCCTAGCCCGGGCTCAGAGGATCTCGCCTGGGTCGTAGGCCGCTGCCTGCGGGTTGGCCTCGGCGAGCTCCTCGACCCGCGCCACCACCCTGCTGACCTGGGCGGCAGCGGCGCCGGTGAACTCGATCGGCTCCGCGACGAGCGCATCGATCTGGCCCCGCGTCAGGCCAAGCCGCGGGTCCGCAGCCAGTCGGTCGTAGAGGTCGTTGGTCGCCAGGCCCTGACGCATCCCGAGCGCCACTGCGACTGCGTGCTCCTTGATCGCCTCATGCGCCTCCTCGCGGCCGACCCCGTTGCGGACCGCCGTCATGAGGACCTTCGTCGTGGTCAGGAAGGGCAGGTAACGATCTAGCTCACGCTGGATCACCGCCGGGAAGGCCCCAAACTCGTCGAGCACGGTGAGGAAGGTCTGGAACAGCCCGTCGATGGCGAAGAAGGCATCCGGGAGGGCGATCCGCCGCACGACCGAGCAGCTGACGTCCCCCTCGTTCCACTGGTCACCGGCCAGCTCGCTGACCATCGAAAGATAGCCACGCAGCACGACCGCCAAGCCGTTGACGCGCTCGCACGACCGGGTGTTCATCTTGTGCGGCATGGCGGAGGAACCGACCTGGCCCTCCTTGAAGCCCTCGGTCACTAGCTCCAGGCCCGCCATCAGCCGGATCGTCGTGGCCAGGTTGGAGGGTCCGGCGCTGAGCTGCACGAGCGCGCTGACCACGTCAAAGTCGAGGCTGCGAGGGTAGACCTGACCCACGCTGGTGAGCACGTGCCCGAACCCTAGGTGGCTGGCAACCCGTTGCTCCAGCTCCGCCAGCCTGGACGCATCGCCATCGAGCAAGTCGAGCATGTCCTGCGACGTGCCCATCGGGCCTTTGATGCCCCGGAGGGGATAGCGGGCGATCAGCTCATCGAGGCGCTGCAGGCCGCTGAGCATCTCATCAGCGACCGTGGCGAACCGTTTGCCGAGCGTCGTCGCCTGGGCAGCCACATTGTGGGACCGTCCGGCCATGACGGTGGACTCGTGCTCCGCCGCCAACCGCGCCAGCCTGGCCAGGGTGGCGATCGCGCGGCCGCGCACGAGACGCAGGCTGAGGAGGATCTGCAGCTGCTCGACGTTTTCGGTCAGGTCGCGGCTGGTCATGCCCTTGTGGATGTGCTCATGGCCGGCCAGCGCCGAGAACTCCTCGATCCGCGCCTTGACGTCGTGCCTGGTCACCCGCTCCCGGGCCCCGATGCTGACCAGGTCGACCTGGTCGACCACGTCCTGGTAGGCCTCGATGACCCCGTCCGGGACCTCGACACCAAGGTCCTTCTGGGCCTTGAGGACCGCGATCCACAACTGGCGCTCGAGCACCACTTTGTGCTCCGGTGACCAGATCACGGCCAGGTCGGCCCCGGCGTAGCGGGTGGCCAGGACGTTGGGGACGGTCGGTGCGCTCACGCGGCCGATTCTCCCACGCTCAGCACCGTTGCCACGGGTGCCTCCCCATGCCCTGCCGGGGACACGCGACAATCGGGGAGTGCCCTCCATCGAAGACCGCGACCGCCGGCTGCTGGCCTGGCTCGGCGCGGGCCTGCTCGCCGGAGGTATGCCGACCAACGAGGTCGAGGAAGACGTCCAGGAGGTCGCGCGCGCTCTGGGGCATCCCCACGCCCAGGTGGGTGCGCTGCCGACCGCAGTGACGATCACGCTCTCGGCCGGTCGGCCCTCGACCTCGGAACGGGTCGAAGGCGGTCTGCGGCTGGACCAGCTGGCGGAGGTCGCCGCGCTGCAGGCGCGGTTGCGCGTCGGCAGCATCGGTCCCGAGCAGGCGCTGGCACGACTGGCCACGCTGCGTGCCGACCCGCACCGCTATGCGCTGCCCGGCCTGTTCGCCGGCGGAGTGCTCTCCGGCGTGGGGATCGGCCTCATCCTGACACCCGCCTGGCCGTCGGTGCTCTTCGCCGCCTTCCTGTCCCCCGTCACCGTCCTGCTGCTCCGCCTCGCCGGCGCCAGCTCCACGATCCGACTGCTGATGCCCCTCTTCGCCGCTTTCGCGACCTCGGTGGCGGCGTTCGGCGCCGCTCGGCTCGGGCTCATCGAGTCACCGCTGTGGACGCTGGTCGCCCCCATCGCGGTCATCCTCCCCGGCGCAACGATCGTCACCGGCCTGATCGAGCTCGGCGCGGGCGCCATGGTGGCCGGCACCGCGCGACTGGCGCACGGCACAGTGCAGATGCTGCTCTTCGCCCTCGGCGTCGGGGCCGCCGCTGCCCTGCTGAGGGTGCCGCTGGACCAGCTCGACCCCACCCGCCCCGTCGACCTGGGCTGGTGGGCACCACTGCTGGGCATCGTGGTCGTGACCGTGGCCATCTCGTTGCTCGAGTCGCTGCCCCTACGCCTGCTGCCGTGGGTGCTGGTGAGCGTCCTGGCGACCTATCTGGCGCAGACGCTGGGCACCACCGGGCTGGACAGCCGGTGGGCGGGGGCTTTCCTCGGTGCCTTCGTGGCCAGTCTCGCCGCGACCCTGGTGGAATTTCTTCGACCGGCGCTGCCGCGGGTCGTGGTCTTCCAGCCGAGCTTCTGGCTGCTGGTGCCAGGCTCTCTGGGACTCGTCTCGGTCGCGCAGGCTGATGTCGCACCCGTGGCGGCCGCGGGTGCCGTCGGCGAGGTCACTCTCGTCGTGATCGCTCTCTCGCTCGGCATCGCGGTGGGTGCCAGCCTGGCGCGCCCGCTGCGGCACGTCGCCCGTCGGCTCGGACTGGCCTACCTGTTGGGGCCGCTGCGCCGGGGCGGCTGACGCGGACCGTCGCGGGGTCAGACCGGGGGGATGGAGCGGTGCCGGGTGGAGAAGTGGCGGTCGCGGCGCGCGGCGTAGCGCAGCCGCTTGATCACCTCTTTGCGCAGGTCCTCGGGCTCGGTGATGGCATCAATGACCAGGTCGGCAGCCAGACGCTCCAGATCGACATCCTCCAGATACTCCGCGCGACGCGCCTCCACATACGCCGCCCGCTCCTGCAGGTCCTCGATCTGGGCGATCTTGTTGGCGTAGACCGCGTTGACGGCGGCTTCGGGTCCCATCACCGCGATCCGGGCGGTCGGCAGCGCGATCGTCGCCTCCGGACCGAAGCCGGGGCCCCCCATCGCATAGAGCCCGGCGCCGTAGGCCTTGCGGACCACCACGCACAACTGCGGGACGGTCGCCTCGGAGACCGCCGAGACCATCTTGGCCCCGTGCCGGATGATGCCGCCACGCTCGACCTCGGAGCCGATCATGAAGCCGGGGACGTCGGCCAGGTAGAGCAGGGGGATGCCGTAGGCGTCGCACAGCCAGATGAAGCGTGTCGCCTTGTCGGCGGAGTCGGTGAAGAGCACCCCACCCTTGACGGCTGAGTTGTTGGCCAGGATGCCGACCGTCTGGCCGTCGATCCGGCCCAGCCCGATCACCAGCTCGGCGGCGAACAACGGCTTGATCTCGAAGAAGCTGTCGGCGTCGACCACGCCCTCGATGACCTCGTGCACGTCGAAGGGCACCGACTCACTCTCGGGCACCGTGGCTCCGGTGAGCGGGGTCTGCGGCTCCTCGCCCTGATAGACCGGCAGCGGTGCTCGCCAGCTCTCGGGCAGGTAGGAGAAGTAGTGGCGGGCCAGCTCGATCGCCTCAGTGTCGTCCGCGGCCAGCAGGTCACCCACGCCGGAGACCGTGCAGTGCATCCTCGCGCCCCCCATCTCTTCCAGGGACACCTTCTCCCCCACGACCATCTCGGCCATCCGAGGGCTACCCAGATACATCGAGGCGTTGCCCTCGACCATGATCAGCAGGTCGGTGAAGCTAGGGATGTAGGCGCCACCTGCCGCGGACGGCCCGAACAGGCAGCAGATCTGCGGGACCTTGCCGGACAGCGCGACCTGGTTGTGGAAGATGCGACCGGCGCCACGGCGCCCAGGGAAGAGGTCGACCTGGTCGGTGATCCGCGCGCCGGCAGAGTCGACGAACCAGAAGATGGGCAGTTCTTCGCGCAGTGCGGCCTCGGTGGCCCGGATGATCTTCTCCACCGTCCGAGCGCCCCAGGAGCCCGCCTTGACGGTGGGATCGTTGGCGACCACGATCGCGGCCCGCCCGTCCACCTCGCCGCGGCCCGTCACGACACCGTCGGCGGGCAGGTTGCCGGCGGTAGAGTTGGCATAGCGCCCGTCCTCGACGAAGCTTCCCTCGTCAAAGAGCAACGCGATGCGGTCGCGGACGTAGAGCTTGCCCTGGTCGTTGAGTTTGGCCTTGCCGCGCGCGGTCGGCTCCGCGGAGGCCTGGTATGCCGTGCGCAGCCGCTCCCGCAGGTCGGCGACCCGGGGGTCGGGGTGCGGGTTGGTGCCAGAGCTGCCCATCGACATACCGCTCACCCTCTCACCTCGCAGACCCGAGCCGTGTGCCGGTCAGGAGGGCAGTCCGAGGCCTCGGGCGATGACCATGCGCTGCACCTCCGAGGTGCCCTCGCCGATCTCCAGGATCTTGGCGTCGCGGAAGAATCGCGCGACGGGGTATTCCTCCATGAAGCCGTTGCCGCCGAAGACCTGGGTGGCGATGCGGGTGGCGGTGACGGCGGCTTCGGTGGAGTAGAGCTTGGCGATCGCGGCGGCCTGCTTGACCTCGGCGACGCTGCGTCGACCGGCCTCGCGCTCGTCGTTGAGCCAGGCAGCCTTGTAGGTGAGCACCCGCGCGGCCTCGACCATCACCGCCAGGTCGGCGACCTGGAAGGAGATGCCCTGGTTGACCCCGATCGGACGACCGAAGGCGATCCGGGTCTTGCTGTAGTCCGTCGCCTCTTCGAGCATGCGCTGGGCGCAGCCGACGGCGAGCGCCGAGATCGCGATGCGGCCGTCATCGAGGGTCTTGAGGAACTGCTTGAAACCCTGCCCCCGCTCGCCGAGCAGGTTGCCCTCGGGCACGCGAGCAGCCTCGAAGGTGAGCCCGTGGGTGTCGGAGATGTGCCATCCCAGCTTGCGGTAGGGCGGCTCCACGACGAAGCCCTCGGTGCCGGTCGGGACCATGATCGCGCTGATCTCCGCCTTGCCATCGCTCTCGCCGGTCCTGGCCGTGACCGTGACGACCGACGTGAGGTCGGTGCCGGAGTTGGTGATGAAGGCCTTGGCGCCGTGCAGGACCCACTCGCCGTCCTCGAGCCTGGCCCGGGTCTTGGTGGCGCCGGCGTCCGAGCCCGCCTCGGGCTCGGTCAGGCCAAAGCCGGCGAGCGCACGGCCAGCGACGAGGTCGGGCAGGAAGCGTTCCTTCTGTTCCTGGGTGCCGAAGGAGAGGATGGGGTTGATGCCCAGCCCCACCCCGGCCGAGAGCGTGATGCCGATCGACTGGTCGATCCGGCCCAGCTCCTCGATCGCCAGGCAGAGGTAGGAGAAGCCGCCCTCCTCGAGCCCGGCGCCGCCGAACTCCTCGGGAGCGTTGAGGCCGAACAGGCCAAGCTCTCCCATCTGCGGGACCAGCTCGGTAGGAAAGTGGGCATCGCGGTCCCAGGCCGCCACGTGCGGAGCGATCTCCTGCTCGGCGAAGTCGCGCACGACGCGACGGAAGTCCTCATGGTCCTGGCTGAGTTCGAACACAGGCCCATCGTGCTTGACCTTGACGCGTCCGTCAAGGTCAAGCACGATGGTCGAAGACCACTTGACGTTAGGACAACCGTGACCGAAAACGACACCACGTGGACCATCGCCGCGATGGCCGACGACTTCGACGTGACGCACCGCGCGCTCCGTCATTACGAGCATCTCGGCCTGCTCTCCCCCGAGCGTGAGGGGCAGCGCCGCCTCTACCACCGCCGCGAGCGCACGCGACTCGCGTTGATCCTGCGGGGGCGTCGCCTCGGTTTCCCGCTGGAGGAGATCGCGACGATCCTGGGGATGTATGACGACCAGCCCGGCGAAGCGGGTCAGCTGCGCTATCTGCTCGGCCAGATCGATGACCGCAGAGCCGACCTGGAGGGGCGGCGTCGCGACATCGAGGACTCCCTCCAAGAGTTGGACAAACTGCAGCAGCGCTGCACGCAGGATCTGGCGGGCCTGACCGCAGCGACGCGCGAGGCGAGCGGCCCCCAGTGACGCGCCTCGTCATACCGCTGGGTCTAGGGTTGGCGCCATGCCGATCAGTAAGGTCCTCATAGCCAACCGTGGCGAGATCGCGGTGCGCGTCGCCCGAGCCTGCAAGGACGCAGGCCTGACCTCCGTCGCGGTCTATGCCGAGCCCGACCGCGACGCCCTGCACGTGAAGATCGCCGACGAGGCCTACGCCTTGGGTGGATCGACGCCCGCCGACTCCTACCTCGTGCAGGAGAAGCTGCTGGACATCGCGCGCCAGGCAGGCGCCGACGCAGTCCACCCCGGCTACGGATTCCTCGCCGAAAACGCCTCCTTCGCGCGCGCCGTCCTCGACGCCGGACTGATCTGGATCGGTCCTGGACCTGACGCGATCGACGCCCTGGGCGACAAGGTCAAGGCCCGGCACATCGCGCTGCAGGCCAACGCTCCGCTGGTGCCCGGCACCAAAGAGCCGGTCGAGGGTCCGGACGAGGTCGTCACCTTCGCCCAGGAGCACGGGTTGCCGGTCGCGATCAAGGCGGCCTATGGCGGCGGCGGGCGCGGTTTGAAGGTCGCCCGCACCCTGGAGGAGATTCCCGAGCTCTACGAGTCGGCGGTGCGCGAAGCGGTCACGGCCTTCGGTCGCGGCGAATGCTTCGTCGAGCGTTTCCTGGACCACCCTCGGCACGTGGAGACGCAGTGCATCGCCGACCAGCATGGCAACGTGGTCGTGATCTCCACGCGCGACTGCTCGCTGCAGCGCCGCAACCAGAAGCTCGTCGAGGAGGCGCCCGCTCCCTTCCTGTCGCAGGAGCAGCACGACGAGTTGGTGCGAGCCAGCAAGGAGATCCTGCGGCTGGCCGGCTATGTCAACGCCGGGACCTGCGAGTTCCTGATCGCACCGGACGGCAGCATCTCTTTCCTGGAGGTCAACACCCGGCTCCAGGTCGAGCACCCGGTCTCTGAGGAGGTCACTGGCATCGATCTGGTCCGCGAACAGTTCCGCGTCGCGGACGGCGAACGACTGGACTATCCCGACCCGCCCCCGCACGCCCACTCGATCGAGTTCCGGATCAACGGCGAAGACGCCGGGCGGGGCTTCCTGCCCGCACCCGGCACCGTGTCCAGGCTCGTGGTGCCGCACGGCCCGGGAGTGCGTTGGGACGCCGGGGTGGAGCAGGGCGACACCATCGCGGGCGCCTTCGACTCCCTCGTAGCCAAACTGATCATCACCGGCAAGACCCGCCAGGAAGCGCTGCAGCGGGCGCGCCGGGCGCTGGCCGAGCTCGTGGTGGACGGTATGCCGACGGTGACCCCCTTCCACCGTGCCGTTGTCGATGACCCTGCCTTCGCCCCGGAAGATCCGGACGAGGCGTTCAGCGTGCACACCCGCTGGATCGAGACCGACTTCGACAACCAGATCGAGCCCTACTCCGGCCCCGTGGCCGAGGGTCCGGACGCGGAGGAGGGCGAGCGCCAGACGGTGGTCGTGGAGGTCGGAGGCCAGCGGATGGAGGTGTCGCTGCCTGCGGGCCTGTCCCTGCTTGGTGGCACCGGCGCCGCTGGTGCCCGTAAGAAGGCACCCAAGCGTTCCCGGCGCGGTGGCACGACCACGGCTGCCTCAGGTGACGCCGTGACCGCCCCGATGCAGGGCACGATCGTCAAGATCGCGGTCGAGGAGGGTCAGGAGATCGCCGAGGGCGACGTCGTGGTCGTCCTGGAGGCGATGAAGATGGAGCAGCCCATCAAGGCTCACAAGGCCGGCACCGTCACCGGCCTGACCGCGACCGTCGGTGAGACCGTCTCCAACGGCGCCGTGCTCTGCGAGCTCAAGGACTGACCGCA
>NZ_JAUNVI010000087.1 GCF_030537745.1 Ornithinimicrobium sp.
CGGCGGCGGTGGGGGGTTGGGGGGTGGGTGTTTGGGAGGGGGCGGCTTGGGTGGGGGTGGCGGCGGCAACTTCACCGGTGGCCGCTTCTGACCCTCGCTCATCTGGCACTCACAACCACTCACACCCACTCACAGACCACCGCCACCGACGGCGGGGAACGAAAGGAACTGAGCAATGACCCAGAAGCAGACGATCCTCGGCCGCATCAGCCAGCTCGCACGCGCAAACATCAACAGCCTGCTGGACCGCGCCGAAGACCCGGAGAGGATGCTGGACCAGCTCATCCGGGACTACACGAATAGCATCGCCGAGGCCGAGGAGGCGGTCGCCCAGACCATCGCCAACGTGCGCATGGCGGAGTCCGACCTGCAGTCGGACCGCGACGCCGTCTCGGAGTGGGGCCGCAAGGCCGCCGCTGCGTCGAAGAAGGCCGAGGAGATGCGCGGCAGCGGCGATCCTGACGGCGCCTTCAAGTTCGACGACCTGGCGCGGGTGGCGTTGGGGCGCCAGATCCAGCACGAGAGCGACATCAAGAACAGTGAGCCGGCGATCCAGCAGCAGAACGCCACCGTCGATCAGCTCAAGGACGGGCTGACGCAGATGAAGACCAAGCTGGAGGACCTCAAGTCGCGTCGGGGCACGCTCGTCGCCCGCGCCCGCTCGGTCGAGGCCCAGGAAAATGTGCACGACGCGATGGCCTCCATCGACGTCATGGACCCGACCAGCGACCTCGCCCGCTGGGAGGACAACATCCGCCGTCAGGAGGCCGTGGCGCAGGGCCGGTCCGAGGCGCAGTCGACGCGGCTGGAGGACCAGTTCGCCGAGCTCGAGGATGCCGGTGACCAGTCTGAGATCGAGGCACGGCTGCAGCAGCTAAAGAACCAGGGCTGAGGCCCACCCGAACGCCCTGGCCGGCACCCCGCGGAGCGCGATGTGCCGGCCAGGGCTGGGTCCTGCTCCCGCTCTTCGGGCCAGGGCCCCAGGATCGAGGCAGGCATGGCGACGAAGGGCGTGAGCATGACTGACGCAGGCCCGCGCACCTGGGGTGCGCGACTCACGGCTGTCGCGACGGTCTCCCTCCTGACGTTGACCTGCGTGACCGCTGCTGGCGCACCGGCGTTCGCAGACCCGCCCGTGGACCTGACGGCTCCGGTCACCGACTCCGCCCACGTCCTCTCGGACGAGCAGGAGGGTGAGATCGAGGCCGCGCTGGAGGAGCTGTCCGACTCCCGGGACATCGACCTGCAGGTCGTCTTCGTCGACACCTTCGACGGGATGGACGGTCCGGCGTGGGCCACCGCAACCTTCCAGAAATCTGGGATGTCTTCGAACGACGTCGTGCTGGCCGTCGCCGTGGTCGAGCGACGATACGGTTATCACGAGGAAACCTCAGTGACGTCGGACTGGGCCAGTGAGATCGCGAGCAAGAAGGTCGAGCCGCAGCTCCGGGAGAAGCAGTGGTCAGCTGCCGCCCTGGCCGCCATCGATGGATACCAGAGCGACGGTCCAGCCTTCCCGTGGGGCCTCTTCAGCCTGATCTGGGCAGTGGTCCTGATCGCGGTGACGACCCCGTGGCTGCTCCTGTGGCGTCGCCGACTCCGGCGACGACGGAGCACCGAGCAGGACGTGCTGGACCAGCGTCACTCGCTGGCCAAGGAGGTCGTGCAGCTGGAGGAGGATCTCGGGGCGGCCACGACGGAAGCCGAATACGCGCAGGCAGACCTTGGTGCGCGGGAGGCGGCGCACCTGCACAAAGCCATCGACGACGCGAGGACCGCGCTCGGGGGCAGCAGCTCCGCGCTGGAGCTGGTCCCCACGCAGCCGGCGCGGCGGCCCGCCGCAGCCGCTGTGCTCACCAAGCACAAGGTCGAGCTCCAGCAGCAGTCCGACTCGCTCAAGAGAGCCTCCGCGAGGCTGTCCACAGCCACCAATCAGGTCCGGACCGCGCGCACCCTGGTGGCAAAGCCGGAGATGATCCAGGAGCTCGCTGCTCGGATCGGCGCCCTGCACCTAGCGCACGCGGACGTCTCCGCGCTGGTGCGCGCGCAGGCCGGCAGCCGACCCGCCTGGCTCCAGGCCCGGCTGGTCGACCTGCTCAGCGCGGGGTCCGAGCAGGTCAAGAAGGCACAGCACTCGATCGAGCACGTTGGCCCGCTGTTGACGCAGGGCAAGGCAGCGCAGGCAAGCAGGCTGTGGACGGCCGCTGTAGACACCTTCCACCAGGGCGAGAATACGCTGGCGCGGGTCGCCGACCCAGAGGCGGTGCGGGCCGAAGCGTTAACAGCGCTCGACCCCCTCCGCCAGCAGCTTTCTCAGCTCGTCCGCACGAGCCAGGACGAGCTCGGAAACTTTTCGGATTATGTGGAGTCGGCGCACAAGATCGATCGGGAGGAGGAGTGGGCAAGCCAACGACCCGACGCGCTCGCCTCGGCGATCTCAGGTGCCCAGGCCCTCCTGCGCCGTCCTCCTGACGCGGAGGTCGATCCTGCCGATCAGACCCGCCAGCTGGATTCGGCCATCGATCTGCTCGACGATGCCGTCCGCCCCTACCTAGCGATCGCACAGGCCCTGCGTGCCCGACGCCAGGCCAGCTCGTCGGGCTCCTCGAGCTCCAGATCCTCGAGTTCCTCGAGCTCTCGCTCCTCGTCGAGCTCCAGATCCAGTTCTGGCGGTGGACGATTCTGAGCGTCGTGTCCTGCCGGCCAGGCAAAACCGCGGCTTTCCGGACCCGACTCACCGCATGGTCGTTGACCGCGCGTCTATTCGCTGCGTGCCTGTTCGCTGCGTGCCTGTTCTTCAGTCTGGCTACCTTGCCTGCCGCGGCCGCTCCACCGGAGAACCTCCCCGACGAGCTCACCGATCGTATGGGCATCCTCAACGACCAGGGCGTGACCGCGATCATGGCGATCCAGGACCGTCTGGTGGCGCAGAAGGGTCTGCAGCTGTTTGTCGTGATCGTCGACGACTTCGACGGCATGGCAGCGCAGTCCTGGATCGAGCAGAGCGCTGCGATGTCCGGACTCGGTGAGCAGGACCTGGCGGTCGCGGTCGCGACCGACACCAAGGAGCTGGCGGTGTTAGTGCCCGCGAGCGCCAGGCTGGACCGGCGCTCGGTGGACCGGGCTGAGAGTCAGGCCAGGGAGCACCTGGCCGCCGACGATCCGGCAGGCGCGGTCCGGTCGCTGGCTGAGGGTCTGGACAAGGCCCCGCAGCTCGATCCTTCCGCTCGCGCGGGAGCGCTGGCGTCGTGGATCGTGGGCGTCGTCCTGCTGCTCAGCCTCCTCGGCGGCATCTGGTGGAAAGTGACCGCGGCCGCTCGCCGCCGACGCCGTGCCTCCGACGACCTCGAGGCCGCCTTCCACCTCGCAAGGCGGATGGGGTCGACCACCGTGACCCTGGACGATGCAGTGCAGGCTGCCAGGCTCGAGGCGGAGTTTGCGGCAGCGGAGTTCGACCCGCCCCTGGTCGCTTCGATCCGCGAGACCGTGGCTGCCGCTAGCGCCCAGGCCGTGGAGGCACACCGCCGCCGGCTCGCGGTCTCGTCCGGGCCGATCGATAATCTGCAGTGGCACCTGCCGCCGGCGAAGGCGCTGGCCGAACTCCGGGAGATCGACATACTCACCACCGAAGCACTGGGCCGACTGACCCCGTTGCCCGCCCAACTCGGCGAGCTCCGACGGCAGAGCGACCTGGCGCCGACCCGGATTGCCGGCCTGCGTGAGCTCGCAAAGACATCAGGCCTGGCGTCCGCGACCGCTGTGCAGGTTAGGCAACTTCTGGACCGCGCCGACTCTGACCTCGCTGCCGGTCGTCCCGAGGCAGCATTACTCCCCCTGCAGACGGTGGTGGCGCTGCTGCGACCTCTGGTCAGCGAGAGTGAAAACGCTGCTGAGCCGACTCCAAACCCAGATTCACCAGATCGTTGACGGCGTCGACGCCATCCCCGATCAGGAGCAACGTCTGCTCTCGGTCGCGCGCCGGGAAGTCTGAGAGCACGTAGTCGGCAGGGTCCTGACGACCGGGCGGCCGGCCGATCCCCAGCCGCACCCGCAGGTAGTCCTTGCTGCCCAGCGACTGCGAGATCGACCTCAGTCCGTTGTGGCCGCCCTCGCCACCGCCTCGCTTGAGCCGCACCTGACCCGGCTCAAGGTCAAGCTCGTCGTGCACGATGATGATCTGCTCCAGCGCCACCTTGTAGAACTGTGCCAGCCCTGCGACCGGTCCGCCGGACACGTTCATGTAGGTCATCGGCGTGGCGATGACGGCCCGAGGACCAGGCAGTCCACCAGCACCGGTGCCCAACCGGACCTCGGCGGCCCGAGCGCGCGCCGACTTATGCTGCTTGAGGGTCGTCGAGGCCCCCTGCGCGAGCTCGGCGATGGTCATCGACCCGATGTTATGACGGTTGCCGGCATAGCTCGTCCCGGGGTTGCCGAGACCCACGATCAACCAGGGCGCGGTGTCCATGGAGTTCGACCTTTCCTTGGGTGGAGCACGGCGAAGGCCACGCACCTGCGGGCTGGAGCCCGCGGTGGCGTGGCCGCCTCCGTGTGGGTGCAGGCTCTGGAGAGCCCGCTGAGATCACTCCGCAGCAGCGCCCTCGGCGTCCTTGGCGTCCTTGGCGTCGTCGTCGTCAGCCTCGGCGTCCTCGGCCTCGGCGATCTCCTCGTCGGTCTCGTCCTTCTCGATGCCGACCTCGGCCTCCGCTTCGGCGAGCTCGGCCTCCAGGGCCTCCTCGGTGAGCGCCTGGGTCACGTTGACGACCAGCGCCTCGGGATCGGTGATGAGGGTCACGCCCGCAGGTAGCTCGATCTCGCCGGCCAGGATCTGGGTGCCAGCGCGACGACCCTCGACCGAGACGCTAAAGGACTCGGGGATGGTGAGCGCGTCGGCCTCGACGGTCAGCACGACGTAGTCGGTGGTCACGACCGTGTCCGGTGCGGCCTCGCCCAGGACATGGACGCTGACGTCCACGGTCACCTTCTCGCCCTTCCTGACAATGACCAGGTCGACGTGCTCGATGGAACGCTTGATCGGGTTCCGCTGCACGTCCTTGACCAGCGCGAGCTGCTCCTCCCCCTCGACGTCCAGGCTCAGGATCGCGTTGGTCATGCGCAGCGCGAGGAGGGTCTGGTGGCCCGGGAGGGACAGGTGGACTGGGTCGGTGCCGTGACCGTAGAGGACGGCCGGGACCAGGTTGGCGCGACGGACACGTCGGGCCGCGCCCTTGCCGAACTCGGTTCGCTTCGCGGCGCTGATGGTCGGGGTGGTGTTAGTCATGCGTAGGAGCCTTCTACTGGTGGGATCAAGCAGGAGTGGGCCTCGACGCGGGACACGGCACGGGAGCACTGGAACTCGCGGAGGCGGCAGGCAGACCAACCAGAGGCCGGGTCACTGACGCGCTTCGTCGAATCACGGCCACCGCGTCCGTGCGGTGTCCCTCGCCGAGGCAACGTGCAGCAGTCTAGCCTCCAGCCACGATCACCGGAAATCTCGCCAGGTCGAAGCTCAGGCCTGCCCGTCGAACATCGAGGTGACCGACCCGTCTTCGAAGACCTGTCGGATGGCGCGGGCAATGAGCGGCCCGATCGACAACTCGGTCACCTTGTCGAGTGCTCGCGCCTCATCACTGAGCGGCAGCGTGTTGGTCACGATCACCTCGCGGGCCACCGAGTCCCGCAGCCGCGAGACGGCCGGGTCAGAGAAGATCGCGTGCGTGGCCGCGATGACCACACTGCCCGCGCCGTCGGCCATCAGTGCGTCGGCCGCCTGGCAGATGGTGCCACCGGAGTCGATCATGTCGTCGACCAAGATGCAGGTGCGCCCTGCGACGTCACCCACGACCCGGTTAGCGGTGGACTTGTTGGGGCGGGTGATGTCGCGCGTCTTGTGGATGAACGCCAACGGCACGCCCCCGAGCCGGTTCGACCAGTACTCCGCCACCTTGATCCGCCCCGCGTCCGGAGAGACCACCGCCAAGCTCTCGCCGGCGTACTTCTCCTTGACGTAGTCAGCCAGGATCGGCAGTGCCATGAGGTGGTCGACGGGTCCGTCGAAGAAACCCTGGATCTGGGAGGTGTGCAGGTCGACGGCCATGAGACGGTCGGCACCCGCGGTCTTGAACAGGTCCGCCATCAACCGCGCGGAGATCGGCTCGCGGCCACGGTGCTTCTTGTCCTGTCGGGCATAGCCATAGAAGGGCAAGACGACGGTGATGCGCTTGGCCGAGGCACGCTTGAGCGCGTCGACCATGATCAGGTGCTCCATGATCCACTCATTGACCGGCGCGGTGTGGCTCTGGATGACGAACGCGTCGCAGCCGCGGACCGACTCGTCGAAGCGCACATAGATCTCGCTGTTGGCGAACGCATAAGCCTGCGTCGGCACCAGCGAGGTGCCGAGGTGGTCGACGATCTCCTCGGCCAACTCTCGGTAAGCCCGACCGGTGAAGACCATGAGGTTCTTCTCGGGTGTGCGGTGGATTCCGGTCATTGCGCACTCCTGGGTGGGGTCGAGTCCGTTGCGGCAGAAGGTGGGGCGTGGGCGGCGTCCGCAGCAGCTGCGAGCGCCTGCTCGGCAGCGGCGGCCGTGCTCGTCCCAGCGCGACGCCGAGCCACCCAACCGTCGACGTTGCGTTGGCGGCCGCGGGCCACGGCGATCTGGCCGGCCTCCACGTTGCCGACCACTGCGGAACCGGCTGCGACATACGCTCCATCGGCGATGTCGACCGGCGCGACGAGCACCGAGTCCGACCCGATGAAGCTGTGCCGCCCGACGGTGGTGTGGAACTTGTGGACGCCGTCGAAGTTCGCGAAGATCGTGCCCGCCCCGATGTTGGCGCCCTCGCCGATCGTCGCGTCGCCGCAGTAGGTCAGGTGCGGCACCTTGGCTCCTGCGCCGATCTGGGCGTTCTTGGTCTCCACGAACCCACCGATCTTGCCCTTGGCGCCGAGCTCGGTGCCCGGCCGAAGGTAGGAGAACGGACCGACCGTCGCTCCCGGGCCGATCAGAGCGGTGTCTGCCTGGGTCCGGACGACGCTGGCGCCGTCTCCGACCTCGGTGTCCGCCAGCGTGGTGTCCGGTCCGATGACGGCGTCAACCCCGATGGTCGTGGCACCCAGGAGTTGGGTGCCTGGCCGGATCACGGTGTCGCTGCCAATGCTGACGTCCGCGTCGATCCACGTCGTGTCCGGGTCGACCACGGTGACGCCCGCACGCATCCACTGGTCGACGGTGCGGCGGTTGAGTTCCTTGCCCAGGAACGCCAGCTGAGCCCGGTCGTTGACGCCTTCGGTCTGCCAGAGGTCGTCGATGAGGAGCGCGCTGACCTTGAGGCCGTCCCGGCGTGCGATCCCGATGACGTCGGTGAGGTACTTCTCGCCTTGGGCGTTGTCGACCCCGACCTCCTGGAGAGCGGCGCGCAGGACCGCCGCGTCGAAGGCGTAGATGCCGGAGTTGATCTCGCGGACATCGACGACGTGGCGGTAATGGTCGCCGGCCTCGCGGTGAGCCAGCGCATCCTTGTACTCCATGATCTGCACGACATCACCCTGCTCGTCGCGGACGACGCGACCGTAGGCCTTGGCGTCGGGCAGCTCCGCGGTGATGACGGTGACCGCGGCGCCGCTGGACTCGTGGCGTTGCGTCAGCTCGGTCAGGGTCTGGCCGGTCAGGAGCGGGACGTCTCCCATCGTCACCAGCACGGTCCCGGAAAGGTCCGTCGGGAGCACGTCGAGGCCGCACTCACAGGCCCTCCCCGTGCCCTTGGTCTCGTCCTGGTCGGCGACCAGGGCAGACGGGTCGAGGTCGGCGATGTGGGCCGCGACGAGGTCGCGTTCGTGACGCACGACCACGGCCAGATGTTGCGGTGAAGCAGCCCGAGCAGCATGCATCGCGTGGCCCAGCAGCGTGCGACCACCGATGCTGTGGAGCACCTTCGGAGTGCGCGACTTCATCCGCGTGCCTTCGCCGGCTGCCAGGATGATCACGGCCGTGGGGTGGTGTGCGGTCACCTGTCTGACTCTACTTGGCATGATGGTGTGGTGAACGCCTCCCCAGTTAAGCCCCCCCGCGTGAGCCGGATGACCGGACCGCAGCGCCGCCAGCAGCTGATCGAGGTCGGCCGGGCGCTCTTTGCGGAGAAGGGTTTCGAGGGCACGACGGTTGAGGAGATCGCGGCCAGCGCTGAGGTGTCCAAGCCGGTCCTCTATGAGCACTTCGGTGGCAAGGAGGGCTTGTATGCCGTGGTCGTGGACCGCGAGATCCAGTCGCTGCTGCGCCAGATCACCGATGCGCTGACCCAGCCACCTGGCGGACACGCCCGGATCCTGCTCGAAGCTGCCGCGATGGCGCTGCTGGACTACATCGAGCATTCCACCGATGGCTTCCGGATCCTCGTGCGCGACAGTCCACCTGGTCAGTCGACCGGCTCGTTCGCGAGCCTGATCAGCGACATCGCCAGCCAGGTCGAGCACATCTTGGCGGCCGAGTTTCGTCGCCGCAAGCTCGACCCGAAGACAGCCCCGCTCTATGCGCAGATGCTGGTGGGCATGGTCGCTATCCCCGGGGGCTGGTGGCTCGACTCACGCAGAATGAAGAAAGAGGACGTGGCCGCACATCTAGTCAACCTCGCCTGGAACGGCCTGTCCGGCCTGGAGGCCAAGCCCAGCCTGCGCACTTTCCCCCGCTGACCCGACCGGGGAGCCCGGTGCGGATCTACCCTCGACCGGGGAGCCTCAGCGGTGGCCTAGGCTTGTCTGGTCCCTCGGGACGTTCCCCGGTTGCTCTGCTGGTAGGGGCCGCCTGACTTTGAATCAGGATTAGCGACGT
>NZ_JAUNVI010000088.1 GCF_030537745.1 Ornithinimicrobium sp.
CACAGCGCTGACCACCACAGCGTCGACGACCACACTGCCAGTTCAATTCAGGCCAGGGACAGGACGACCTTTCCCCGAGCACGACGAGTCTGCACCTTGGCCAACGCCTTGGGCGCGTCGGCAAACGGATAGACCTGCTCGATGATGAGTTTGACCGCCCCCGAGACGATGTCGTCCATGAGAGCGATGGCGTCGGCGCGGACGTCGACGTCATAGGCGATCCCGGTGACGTGGACGCCGCCCACCGGGGCGGCCTGGTCACCGGAGACCGTGACGACGGTCCCACCGCCTTTCACCACGCGCAGGGTGTCGGTCGTCGTCTGTGGCTGGATCGCGAGCGCCCCGTCCACGCCTTCGCTGCGCCACCGGAGCACCTCTTCGGGCCAGCCTGGGTGCTGGTAGTCGACGGCGAGGGCGGCTCCGAGGGCGAGGAGGTAGTCGTGATTGCGCGGGGACGCTGACGCGGCGACCTCCCACCCGCGCCGGTGCGCCAGTTGCACGGCGAAGGTGCCGACCGCGCCGGAGGCTCCAGCCATAAAAATCGCGCCACCCGTCGGTATGGCGGACAGCGGATGCAGGGCCCGCAGCGCCGTGTTGCCTGCCACCGGCACCGCGGCCGCCCGCTCAAAGCTCATTCCGTCCGGGATCGGCAGGATCAGCGCATCCGTGCGAACGACGGCATACTCCGCCCAGACGCCACCCTTGCGCTGCATCGAGCTGACGAACGCGATCCGGTCGCCGACCTGATAACCGATCACCGCGGGACCGACCTCTTCGACCACGCCAGCCGCTTCGATGCCGATAGGAAAGGGGAAGGAGATGTCGTTTGGCAAGAAATAGGAGTCGTGGATGCCCACGCCGACCGCCTTGATGCGCACCAGCAGTTCCTGCGGACCAGCCAGCGGAACGGCGATGCGCTCCGATGCCACGGTGTCGGCGCCGGGTCGCTGAACGACGAAAGCTGTCATGGTCCGCATGCGCTCACCCTCACTTCTTGCGTTGGAGAACACGGTCGTTCCTCGATCTGCATGTCGATGAGTCATGTCTATCAGCAAGGGCTACCTCAGCCGCGCCTCGCACGACGTCAGCACGGGGCCCTGACGTGGAGCTCGTCCTGGGAGCAGCCAATTACACTCACTCGTATGACGACGGACACGGGGGGCCTGGGCACGGTGAGCAACCGCGTGCTCACCGTGCCCAATGCGCTGAGTGTCTTCCGGTTGTGCCTGTTGCCGGTGTTCCTCTGGAGCGCCGCGCGCGGCGACCTCGCGTGGGCAGGACTCGCGCTCGTGGTCTCGGGAGTCAGCGACTTCCTGGATGGCTACATCGCCCGTAGGTATGGCCTGATTACCCGGCTCGGCCAGCTGCTCGACCCGATCTCTGACCGACTCTTCATCGCCACGACCGTGATCGGGCTGGCCTGGTTCGACCTCATCCCGTGGTGGCTGGTCGCGACGTTGGTGCTCAGGGACTTCTTGGTCGGCGCGATGTTGCCCGTGGTCCGCCGCCACCATCTCCCTATCCCGCCCGTCCACTTCGTCGGCAAGGCCGCCACTTTTAACCTGCTCGGCGCCTTCCCGCTCATCCTTTTCGGACACCTAGACGGGTGGTGGAGCATCCTCAGCCTGGCCACCGGGTGGGCGATGGCGTGGTGGGGAATTGTGCTCTATTGGGTCTCCGGCCTGATCTATGCCTGGCAGGTCAAAGACATGGTCCGGCAGCTCGGCCCGGAAGTGCGCGCATGAGGCGGGCGTGGGCGAGGAGGGAAGCCTCCCAGCGCGACCCCAACCCGGCTGCCTCGATGGCGCTGCTGGACGAGGTGCTCGACCCGCCGCTAGGGCCTGGGTACTACTCCGCGGCGGTCGCTCGGAAGGCTGCCGGGCTGCCCGCATCCTCCGGGCTCAACACCGTCGTCATGTTCGTGGTCACCCTGATCTTTGGTTTCCTGATCACGGTCGCCGCCGTCGCCCTGCGGGCCCCCGACCCGGCGGCAGCCCAGGTGCGTGCCGAGCTGGCGACGCGGATCGAGGCGGCCCAGACGACCGGCGATGCCAGGAGCCAACAGGTGGAGCAGCTCCGCGCCGACATCCTGGAGCTTGAGCAGGAGCAGGCACGGAGCGAGTCTGGAGCCTCGGGGGAGCGGGCGATCACGGCGGCCAGGCTCCAGGCAGGTGGAGTCGCGGTGCATGGGCCTGGAGTCATCGTGACGTTGGACGACGCACCTCGCGCAGAGGCTGAGCCCGTCGAAGGCAACCTGCCGGAGCGGGTCAACGCCCGAGACATTCAGATCGTCGTGAACGGCCTGTGGAGCGCGGAAGCCGAAGCGGTGTCCGTCAACGGGCATCGCATGACCAGCACGTCCGCAATCCGGTTTGCGGGCGAGGCCATCATCGTGGACTTCCGGGGGCTCACGCCCCCCTACGTGGTGAAGGCGATCGGCGACCCTGCCAAACTGGAAGCCGAGACCACGATCGGTGGAACAGGTGTTTACCTGGGGGAACTACGTAGACAACTCAGCATCCAGTCCTCGGTCAGCCCCCAGCAAGACATCACCATCACGCCAGCTGAACGACTCACGACGCGAGTTGGCCAGGTGCCCGAGCCGGACAGCTCGGGCGCCACGAGCACAAAGAAGGAGGACGGATGATCCCGGTTCTGGGGTTGATCGTCGGCGTCGCGCTGGGGCTCGTGCTGAGTCCGGAGGTGCCGACCTGGCTGGCGCCCTATCTGCCGATCGCCGTCATTGCCGCCCTCGATGCCGTCTTCGGTGCGGTGCGGGCAGCCCTGGAGGGCATCTTCAACGACCGCGTCTTCGTGATCTCCTTCATGTCCAATGTCGTGGTGGCCGCCCTCATCGTCTTCCTGGGCAACCAGCTCGGTGTCGGAGCGCAGCTGTCCACCGGCGTCGTCGTGGTGCTTGGGCTGCGCATCTTCTCCAACGCTGCCGCCATCCGGCGGCACTTGCTGGGGGCGTGATGACCCCGGAGAACAAGCCTTGGCGACTGCCCCGGGTCCATCGACGGTCCACCGGCCGGCCGCCGACGACCGAGGAGGCGCGCCGCCGGCTCATCTCGATGAGCTCGCTGAGGTTCAACCGGGGCCAGGTCGCAGCGACGGTGCTCACCGTTGCGCTCGGCGTCGCCATGGTTGCCCAGGTCCGCAATGCCGACGAGGCTGGCCTGGGGCAGCTGCGGCAGTCGGAGCTGGTCGCGTTGCTGGACAACGCCTCCACCCGCGTCGACGCGCTCCAGCGGGAGGTCGTCAACCTGGAGGGCGACCGGGACCGATTGCGCGGCCAACAGGGCGACGAGGCGGCCGCCGCCGCGGCCAAGCAACGCTTGGCTTCTTATGAGATCCTCGCGGGCACGGTCCCGGTCGAGGGGCAGGGCATCACCGTCTTCGTCAACGACGCCGGCGCAGCAGTCACCCAGACGATGATGCTGGACGCGATCCAGGAACTGCGCGATGCGGGGGCGGAGGCGATCGCAATCGGGTCGGTCCGGGTCGTGGCCTCCAGCTATGTGGGCACTACCGCAGACGGACGTCTGCTCCTGGACGGCAAGGTCATCGAAGCTCCCTATCGGATCGTGGCTATTGGTGAGTCGCACACGCTGGCCGGCGCGATGGCCATCCCCGGCGGCTTCAGCGACAGCCTGCGCGGGGCGGGCGCCACCGTCAACATCGTGGAGAACCCGGAGCTTCGCATCGATGCCGTCACTAAGCCCCAAGACGCCAGATTCGCTCAGCCGGTGCCAGCCACGCCCGCACCCTGATCGGTGACCGCATAGGGTGGGTGCTGCCCGAGGCAACGACGCCGACCAGCGGCCAGGAATGAGATCTGAGGAGAGCGATGAGTGACTTGAACTACCCCGACGACTTGCGATACACGACTGATCACGAATGGATCAGGGACATGGGGGAGGACGTGGTCCGCGTCGGCATTACCTCCTACGCCCAGGACGCCCTCGGTGATGTCGTCTACATCTCCCTGCCCGCCGTGGGGGACACCGTCGCGGTGGGCGACTCGGTCGGTGAGATTGAGTCCACCAAGTCGGTCAGCGACACCTATGCGCCCGTCGCGGGCGAGGTCGTCGCCGTCAACGACGCTCTGGACTCCACACCCGAGCTGCTCAACACCGACACCTATGGCGAGGGTTGGATGTATGAGATCAAGATCTCAGACCCCGAGGCGCTCGGCGGTCTGCTCGACAGCGCCGGCTATGAGGGTCAGCTTGACTGACCACCCGTGACCTCAAGGGTGCTCTGGACTACAGTTGGGGCACCGATCGGGCTCCTCTGCCTGCGACCTTCGTCGGCCCGGCTAGGCGATACCGCACCATCAAGAAAGGTCAGCTCGTGAGTGACCGCGACCGAGAGCACAACGACTTCGGCAACGACCCGTCGACGGCCCGCATCCCCCGCGGCGCTGACTTCCCCTCTGCCGAGTACACCTTCGACGACGAGCTTCCGCGTCTCTCGCCGGAGGATCAGCGCACCGTCGACGCGTTGCGCCCCGGCACCGCGCTGCTGATCGTGCTGCGCGGCCCCAACACCGGAGCGCGCTTCCTGCTGGACGCCGACGAGGTCTCCTCCGGCAGACACCCCCACAGCGACATCTTCCTCGACGATGTCACCGTCTCACGTCGGCATGCCGTCTTCGTCAGGGAGGGGGACGGGTATGCGGTCCGCGATGTCGGATCGCTGAACGGCACCTATGTCAACCGGGAGCGGATCGAGGTCGCCGTGCTCGCCCCCGGTGATGAGGTGCAGATCGGCAAGTTCCGGCTCGTCTTCTATCGCGGACGCTCGTGAGTTCTGCCGCACACGCCGAGGTAGGCGGACACGACGGGCTCTCCATCGGCGCCGTCCTGCGGGAGCTGCAGCCAGACTTTCCCGACCTGACGATCTCCAAGATCCGCTTCCTGGAGACTGAAGGTCTGATCAGCCCCGAGCGGCGTGCCTCCGGCTATCGACTGTTCGGGGAGGCTGATGTTTCCCGCCTCAGGTTCGTGCTCGCTGCCCAGCGCGACAGGTTCTGGCCGCTGAAGGTGATCCGGGATGCCCTCGACCGGCTCGACCAGGGCCTGGACGTCCCCGGCCTCACGGAGCCTCCTGACGCCGCTGAGGATCTTCCTGCCCAGACGCACCCGACAGCGTCAACCAACGCTCGCGCCGCGGCCGTCACTGATTTCAGCGCGGTCGCCCTGCGCCGCCGCCGGGCAGTGCGCCTCACCGCCTCCGAGCTGCGCGAGCGCACCGGGCTGGACGCGGCTGCCTATGGCCAGCTCAAAGCCTTCGGGCTCCTTCGCACAGATGCCTCCGGTCGGCACCACGCCGACGATCTGGATGTCGCAACGGCTGCAGCCGCACTCTCGCGCTATGGCATGGAAGCCCGACACCTACGGTCTTTCCGGATCGGGGCAGACCGTGAGATCGGCCTGGCCCAGCAGGTCCTGGAGCCGGTGCGTCGACGCCGCGCACGCGGCGGGAAGGGCGCAGACCCGCGCGAGACCGAGACCGAGCTGCTCTCCACCATGCTGGCTTTGCACGTCGCGCTTGTCCGCTCCGGTCTCGCCGAGCGCTGAAGGGGGTACCGTGAAGGGCGTGAAAGAGCTCGACGTCATGGGCGTTCGGGTAGAGATGCCCACCAACAGTCCGATCGTGCTGCTGCGCGAACGCGGCGGCCAGCGCTACGTGCCCATCTGGATCGGGGCGCCGGAGGCCACCGCCATCGCCTACGCCCAGCAAGGCGTAGAGCCCCCTCGGCCGCTGACCCATGACCTGATGGCCTCGATCATCAGCGAGCTCGGGCGCAAGGTCGACACGATCCACATCACCTCGCTAGAGGATGGCATCTTCTACGCCGAGCTCCACTTCGACAACGGCACCGTCATCTCCGCCCGGCCGTCGGACGCCATCGCCCTGGCCTTGCGCACCGCGACGCAGATTCTCGCTTCCGAGGAGCTGCTCGACGAGGTGGGGATCACCATGGCGGTCGAGGAGGAGGACGAGGTCGAGCGGTTCCGTGAGTTCTTGGATCAGGTTTCAGCCGAAGACTTCGAGGCGGGACCGGAAGGCCCGGCGGGGGAGCAGGGAGCCAGCCCGCCGGCCGGGCCGGACCTGCCGGGTCAATGACCCACAGTCCTCTGCGCACTGGGCTCACGGCGCGTCGGTCATTGACCCGGCGGGCGGCGCGGCCTACCGTCAAGGTGTGCACTGGTTGCACAGGACTCACATGGGTCCCGCAAGTCACATGAGTTTCAGAGGCGAGGAGGACCGGTGAGCGCTGGCGCAGACGCACCGGGGCAGGCGGGCCTGGGACGGCCCGACCACCCGACGCAGGGGGTCTTGTTCACCGAGGACACCCCCGCCATGGACGAGACCATCGGCTTTCGCGGACCGACCGCCTGCGGTGCGGCCGGGGTCACCTACCGCCAGTTGGACTATTGGGCGCGCACGGGACTGCTCCAGCCCTCAGTGCGCAACCCCAGCGGTTCTGGCACCCAACGCCTCTACAGCTTTCGCGACATCCTGGTCTTGAAGATCATCAAGCGGCTCCTGGACACCGGGGTGTCCCTGCAGCAGATCCGCGTCGCCGTCTCTGCCCTCCGTGAGCGTGGGGTGCAGGATCTGGCCAAGATCACCTTGATGAGCGACGGTGCGAGCGTCTATGAATGCACCACGGACGACGAGGTCATCGACCTCGTGCGCGGCGGTCAGGGGGTCTTCGGAATCGCTGTGGGCAGCGTCTGGCGAGAGGTCGAGGGCCAGCTTGCCGAACTGCCCAGCGAGCGTGCGGACGACCCGCTCTTGGATCACCCCAACGACGAGCTGTCAGCGCGGCGACTCGCCCGACGCACCTCCTGACCCAGCTGCCGTCTGCGCTCGGGGGACCCCAGCCCCGCTCCTGGAACATTCGCGATCGCCATACCGCGATCTGGCCCCTGCCCTGATAGATTTAGGAGCGCCGTCGATCCCGCGTGGGAGAGACCTCACCAGCACCAGGTGAGGCGCCGAAGGGGCACATCTCCCCGACAAGCTCTCAGGCGAAACGGACCACGCGGGTCAGGCAACTCTGGAACGCCCTGCACTGCTGCGGCCGGCAGAGGGGGAGGGTCTTATCCCTTGTCCCTAGGAGCGATCGACATGACGACCGAAACCCACCTGGCCGAGTTTGTCGGCCGCCACATCGGGCCCCGTGACCACGACATCGAGCACATGCTCGACACGCTTGGCTACGACTCCCTCGAAGCGCTCATCGATGCGGCCGTGCCTCCGGCGATCCGCACCTCCGCTCCGTTGGCCCTTCCGGCCGCCGACAGCGAGCAGGCCGTGATCGCTGAGCTACGCGATCTCGCAGCGCGCAACAAGGTCGTCACCTCGATGATCGGCCTCGGCTACTACGGCACGCAGACCCCGCCCGTCGTACTGCGCAACATCATGGAAAACCCGGCCTGGTACACCGCTTACACGCCCTACCAGCCGGAGATCTCTCAGGGCCGGCTCGAGGCCCTGCTCAACTTCCAGACCGTGGTGACGGACCTGACCGGGCTCGACATCGCCGGCGCCTCGATGCTCGACGAGGGCACCGCTGCCGCCGAGGCGATGGCCCTTATGCGACGCACGAGCAAGGTCGCTGACGATGCCGTACTGCTCGTCGACGAGCACGTGTTGCCGCAGACCCTCGGGGTGGTGCAGGCACGCGCGGACTCAGTGGGCTGGACGGTCCACGTCGCTGACGTCAGCGGCATCACCGACGAGGAGAGCCTGCGCACCGTTGCCGGTGACCGGGACGTCTTTGGGGTGCTCCTGCAGTACCCCGGCGCAGACGGGCAGGTGCGCGACTTTGCGGCCCTGGTGAAGGCGGCCCACGCGGCCGGTGCCCTGGTGTCGGTGGCCGCCGACCTGCTCGCCCTCACCTTGCTCACCGCACCCGGCACATGGGGGGCCGACGTCGCGGTCGGCACCACGCAGCGGTTCGGGGTGTCGGTGGGCTTCGGCGGCCCGCATGCGGGCTACCTGGCCGTCCGCAAGGGCCTGGAGCGGACGATGCCGGGACGCCTGGTAGGCGTCAGCCGGGACGCCGCCGGCGATCAGGCCTACCGCCTGGCGCTCCAGACGCGCGAGCAGCACATCCGCCGCGAAAAGGCGACGAGCAACATCTGCACGGCACAGGTGCTCCTGGCGGTGATGGCCTCGATGTATGCGGTGTGGCACGGGCCCGAGGGTCTGCGCCGGATCGCGCTGGAGACCCACGCCAAGGCCGTCACCCTGGCGCAAGCGCTCACCGACGGTGGGCTGGAGTTGGCGGGGGAGAACTGGTTCGACACCCTCACGGTGCGCGTCCCCGGCCGCGCGGGCGCCGTGCTGGCGGCAGCACTCGAGGAAGGCATCAACCTCTGGCAGGTGGACGCCGACACGGTGCTGCTCTCGGTCGACGAACTCATCACGCTCGCTGACCTCCAGGCGGTCGCGAGAGCCTTCGGTGTCACGCCCCCGGAGCACCTCGCACCGGCGCAGGCCCCGCAGTGGGGTGGCCTGGCACGGGGAGAGGATGAGCCCTATCTGACCCACCCGGTGTTCGGCACCTACCGGTCCGAGACCGCGATGCTGCGCTATATCCGCTCGCTCTCCGACAAGGACTACGCGCTGGACCGGGGCATGATCCCGTTGGGCTCCTGCACGATGAAGCTCAACGCGACGA
>NZ_JAUNVI010000089.1 GCF_030537745.1 Ornithinimicrobium sp.
CCTGACAACCCCTGTCGAAGGAGCACAGCGCTACACCACCAACTGGGACTTGACCTTGCCTCCTGACCCTGAGTCCATCGACGAGATGGAGTTCTGGGCGGATCTGGAGGGTGATCTGGCTGGGGATCCGCCAGCCGGATATCCGTCCGAGGAGCTCGTCCACGGATTGCGCCTGGCAGCGCGCGGGATCGGCCGCACCGTCCTCGACGCGCCAGATCGCGCGCGCGTGTTTGACGCCACGATCACCAGCTCACTGGCGTCCATGGGCGACCTGCGGCTCCAGCTCGATGGTGGCGCTTTCTCGCTCGCGCTGGAGGCCGCGACCCGCGGCTTGCACACCGAGGTCGGCCTGTCGCTCGTTGATTGGCTACGACACCACTGCACCTGGCTGACCCGAGAAGACGCAGCCCGCGTCTGGTCGGTCGTGCGTGTCGCCCAGACCCACTGGGGCGCAGCTCTGGGCGAAGCGCTGACCCGAGGGGAGACCTCGCTCTACCGTGCCTCAAAGGTCGCCGCCTGCCTGCTGCGCGTCACTCCATCCCTCAACCCGGACCAGCGGGAGGCTTACGCGCGCATCGTCATCCCCGCCGCGAGCCACCGCCAGCTCAGCGACCAGGATCTGAGCAAGGTATGCGGCAAGCTCCTCACGGACCTGCTCGACGAACAGTCGCCGGGAGAGCGCGAGCGCACCGCCTACGAGCTGCGCTATGCCTCCCAACGGTCTATCGGGGAAGGGTTGACCCGCTTCACCATCGACGCGCCCGACGACGCTGCCGCCACCCTCGTCGGAATCTTCACCTGCCCCCTGGCGGCACCGGTGCCCGCAGAGGACGGGACAGCGGACCTCCGTAGCCCAGCGCAGCGCCGCTACGACGCGCTCATCGCCGTGGTCAACCGCGGTCTGTCCAACCCGGGGGCGGCACCCTCAGCCGCACGAGCAGCCGTCATCCTGACCATCGGGTTTGATCCGGTCACCGGACGACCCACCGGCCCGGCATGGACCCCGACCGGCGAGCATGTCTCCGTCCGACAGGCCGAGCTCCTCACGTGCAGCGGCGAGATCACCCCCGTCTGGATATCCCCCGAAGGCGAACCCCTCAAACTTGGCCGAACGGCCCGTTTCGCCAGCCCTGGACAATGGAAAGCGCTCGTCGTGCGTGATCGCCACTGCACCTTCCCCGGCTGTACCGTGCCCCCGCAGTGGTGCGACACGCACCACCTCCTTTACTGGTCCCGCGGCGGGCAGACCAACCTGGAAGCCATGGGCCTCCTCTGCGGCCAGCACCACACCTACGTCCACCTGCACGACCTGGTCGCCACAGTCTCGGGTGGCACGCTCACCTGGCATCTATGACGACCGCGCCCCGCACCCGGCCACACCGGTCGGGTCGCAGGCACGCGCGCAGTGCCCCCCCGGTGTCTCTCGTTTTCTGGCTGGACCTGGGTCCTGACGGGACGCAGCTCCGTCGCTGCGGCATACCTCACGAGCTCCTTGTGTTGGCTCTGACATGCCCACCGACAGCACCCATTTCACCGACAACACCTCGACCGATGTCGGCGGGGGCCGCCGTGTCCCCCTGTCTGTCCTTGACCTCGTCCCTCGCTCGCTGGGGATGACGCCGAGCCGGGCCATCGAAGAGTCCGTCAAGCTGGCCGAGGAAGCGGACGAACTGGGCTACGGGCGGTTCTGGATGGCCGAGCACCACGGATCTGAGACCTTCATGTCCTCGGCTACGGCGCTGCTGCTGGGGCACATGGCGCAGCACACGAGCCGGATCCGCCTCGGTTCCGGCGGGGTCATGCTCCCCAACCACGCTCCGCTCATGGTCGCGGAGTACTACGGCACCCTCGCCACCATCTACGGCGACCGCTTCGACCTGGGTCTGGGACGTGCACCAGGAACGGACCCGATGACTGCCGCAGCACTCGCGCGATCGAGCGGACAGCTCAACGACTTTGCCAGCCAAGTGGCTTCGCTCCAGAGCTACCTGGGTGATCCGGTCGCTGGGGCAAGGGTGCGAGCGCTGCCGGGTGAGAGCACCCACATCCCGATCTGGATGCTCGGGTCGTCGACCGGCGGCGCCCAGGTCGCGGCTGCACTCGGGCTGCCATTCTCCTTCGCCTCGCACTTCGCGCCCGACCAGCTGGAGGCAGCTCTGTCGATCTATCGGGCCAGGTTCAACCCCGACGCGCAGACAGCGCAGGTCGAGCGACCCACGACGATGGCCGGCGTCAACGTATTGGTCGCACCGACCCAGGAGGAAGCGGACTTCCTCTTCACCTCGGCTCAGCTCATGGCGATCCGCATCCGCAGCGGCCAGCCCGCACCGCTTGATCCGCCAGTGTCCGACCTCGCGGCGGCAGTCCCTGCCGAGCTGATGCACTTGGCCCACGCGCACCAGGCAGCCCGGGCCGTCGGCACGCCCGAAGTCGTGGTCGAGCGTCTTGAGAGCTTCGCTGCCGAGCACCAGCTCGACGAGCTGATCGTGACGACCTATACCTACGACCCACAACTGCGCCGTCGGTCCTACCGGATGCTGGCCGAAGCCTGGGGCCTGAGCTGAACTGCGCTGATCTGACCTGAGCCGGCGCGGGCTCGGTGCAGTTCAGCCGACCTGGTCACCCACGGCGAAGACGTCCATCCAGACGTTCACCGCGCCAAGCGCGCCATTGCGGCCTTCCAGCCATGTCGCCTCTGACCCGTCGACGGCCACCGCTGAGCGCTGGCCGACGACGGTGGCGCGATCGCGCTGCAGGCGTACTGCCGTCAGTTCGCTGATCCCGAGGGAGACGATGCCGGGGTCCGCGTGTGCCGCGCCGTAGAGGCGCCCCCACCGATAGTCGTAGGTCAGGGTCGGCTCCACTGCATAGCCGGGCACCAACCCTAGCCCCGCAGCCGTGCCTACCGCGTCAGTGCGGAACATCTCAATCGCGTCATCGGCGGTGGTCGGGTCGGCGTCGCTCACGTAGCGCTCGCCCATGATTGCGGTCGCGGCGCCATCGGTCATCACCGCGGTCCCTCGGTTGAGGGCCTTGGAGAGCTCCTTGCGCACCGTTGCGTCGACGACCTCTTCGCCCATCAGCGACTGGTCGCCGCCCACCACGAGGATCCCTGACGCGCGGGCGACGTCTGCCGCCCTCAACGCATCGATACCGTGAATGATTATCTGCACACCCCCGGTCCATCCGTGGGCACGGAGGCCGTCGACATATTCACCTGCGCCTTCCTCCGCAGCTGCGCTATCGACATACCCCGTCGCGAGCACGAGCACGGTCTCCTTGCCCTTGCCACGGGTGCCAGTCTGGGCCGCGGAGACGAACTCTTCGAGTACGGCCGAGTCAGCACCTGCGTTGTCTCCGCCGCCGAGCCAGAGCGCACCCTTGGAGCTCAGCGTCGGAAGCGCCTGTCGCTGCGGCACGGCCACGACGGCCCCGTCGAGCATCGCGCTGCGGGTGACGATGTCGTAGGTCATGCCCGCCCCCGGTGCCATCAGGTGCGTCAGCAACCCCTGGAGGCTGAGGGTCTGGCGCGGGCCCACCCACCGCGGCGTCGTGGCCTGGCTCGCGTCCAGGACCGCGGTGGAGCTGGCGCCGAACGGACGGGTCAGCCGGGCATCGTCCTCGATAGCGACGGCGGTGCCCCAGTCGACTCCGACTCCAAGCTTGCCGTTGCCGCCATAGCGCTCCATCGACTGTCCGACCCAGGACACCAGGCGACCGAAACGACCGCGCTCGTAGAAGTGCTGGTCGAGAATCACCCGCTTGGACCCGAACGAGAGCCCACGCTCGTCGCTGGCGAGGTCATCACCCCAGGAAATCAGCGACATGTCCCGCTCAAGAGCGTTCCAGGGATAGCCGGCGTCGGGATAACCCGCGCCCATCGAACGTGAGTCGACGGCGTTGCCGGCGCTAGTGCCCCCGACGACCACACCGTTGGTGAACGCGTGCTCCATCGCCTCTTCGGCGGGAGTGTTGGCCAGGACCTGCATCGCGAGGACCTGGTCACCGCCCAGGACGTAGATGCCGTCCGTCCCGGCCTGGCGGATGACGTCGGAGTTGGCGGGATCGAGGGCGTCCGCGCGCGTCAGCAAGGGCACTAGCGTGGACACGCAGCCGCCTGGAAACGCTGCGGAGTCGACGACCGCCTCACAAGCCCTCTCGATCTGGTCGGCGCGTTGCTGCGCCAGCGCGAGGTTCTCCGCACGGTCCTCGGGCGCGTCGCCGTAACTCGATGGGACAACGACGAGGTCGATGGTGTCACCGGTCGCCTGGTCAGCCACCTCGAGGGCGAAGCCCTCCAGCGACACCCCGGAGTAGCCGCCACCGATCGGGACGAGCGTCTCCGGCGCGTCCGGATCTGCGGCGAGCGCCCCGGGGGCGGCCGCAAGACACAGCGCGAGGGTGACCGGCAACGCGGTCAAAGTCAGGGCTGCACGACGCAATCGCATCTTCGGGCCTGCCTCCAGCGCAACGGTGACGGTCATTGGGACATCAACCAACCTAGGTCCTTGCTGGGCGGATCACAAGGCGATCCTCCCTCTGCTCGGCTATCTTGTCGGGGTGCCAGCGACCCCGCCGACCGCTTTTGTCCCGGCCCTCGGGATCTGCGTATCGGCCTTCCTCTTCTTCGTGATGCAGGCGGGCCTGATCGGGTATGGCGTTCTCGCGCTGAGCCTCGTCATCGCCTATCTCATCGATCTCGCGCTCTTCGCGGACTTGCTCCTGATCGGCGTCGGCATCGGCATCGTGTCGACCACTTCGGTGGAGGCTGACATTAGCTGGGACCGTTTCTTCCTGCTCGGCTTCGTGCTGGCCGCGGCGGTCGCGGTGCCGGTCCTGATCGACCGCCTGGTCTATCGCAGAGACGCGATCACCTTCCCGTGGGTCACAGGTCGGCGCTGGACCACGATGCAGTGGTCTTATGTCGTGGCGGTGCCAGTCCTCGGCTACCTCATCCTGCCGGTCTACTTCATCCGCTCCGGGGCCTACCAGAACTGGCCACCGATCCACACCGCAAGCGAGTTCGGCAGGTTCTTCGTCGGCGTGAACTCGGTTGGCCTGTGGGACGAACTTTTTTTCATCTGCGTCTGCTTCGCTCTCTTCAGGCGGCACTTCCCGGTCTGGGCGGCCAACCTGATGCAGGCGACGATCTTCGTGTCGTTCCTGTGGGAGCTCGGCTATCGGGAATGGGGTCCTTTCCTCACTATCCCGTTCGCGCTGCTGCAGGGCTACATCTTCACCAAGACCAAGTCGCTGACCTACATCGTGGTGATCCATTTGCTCTTTGATGCCATCGTCTTCTTCGCGATCGTCCACGGCCACGACCGCAGCGTCTTCCCCTTCTTCCTTTACTGAGGGGGCCGACTTCCTTTACTGACGGGTCCAGCCCGGTGAGAAAATCGCGCTCCACCGTTCCTGGCTTGGGTCAACCCTCTTGCGCGAGCACCAGCGGCAGCACGGCATCTGCGCCCGCGAGGCGAAGCTCGCGAGCGGCGATAGTCAGGGTCCAGCGAGAGTCGACCACATCATCGACCAACAGCACGGGGCCGCGGGTCCGGTCCAGTTGTTCACGCAGGTGGGTCCCGACTCCGATCCGACCCCAGACGTTGGCGAGGCGGAAGGCGCTGTTGCCGCCCGGCTCACCGATGGGGCCCCCGTGCAGATAGTCGAGGGTCCCGAGGAGGGGCAGCCGACCGATCGTGCTGATCTGCTGGGCCAGCGACTCGGTGATGGCACTGCGACGGCGCGACGGCATCGCCACCACCCCGACGGGACGGACCGTCCAGTCCCAGCCAGCGAGCACCCGCACGACCGCCTTGACGACCTCCTCGGTGACAGGCTGACCGGGCACGAGCTGCTGCTTGGGGTCCTCGATGTCGCCGACCCGTGATGCGCCGGCAGCCAGCACGGCGCGCAGGCGCTGCCCCCACCCCAGGTCCGACAGTCGGGCCAGGACACGACCCGGCTCGGCCAGTTCTTCCGGCCGGATCTTGCCTTTCACGTCGACGCCGAGCCGGGGCATACCGGTGGGCCACTGCGCTCGAGGGTCGATCGGCACCCCGACCGCGCCGAGCGACTGGCGCGCGGCAACGACGGCGGCCTCGGGGATGTCGGAGGGATACCACGCCTCGGTGCAGGTGTCACAACGACCGCAGGGGCTCGCCGTCGCGTCGTCCAGACACTCCTGGAGGAACGCCATACGACAGTCGGTCGTGTGCTGGTAGCCGACCATCAGCTCGGCCTCGCGGATCCGCGCGTCCGCGACCCGTTGGTAGCGCTCCTTGTCGTAGGCCCATGGCTTACCGGTCGCCGTCCAGCCCCCCTGGACCTTCTCTACGGCACCGTCGACATCAAGAACCTTCAGGAGCAGCTCCAGGCGAGTACGGCGAACGTCCACGATCGTCTCCAGCGCCGGAGTGGACAACGGGCGACCGGACTGCGCCAGCGCCGACAGGACAGCATCGGCCTGGTCCTGGCGCGGCATCGACACCGTGGCGAAGTAGGACCAGATATCGCGATCCTCAGATCCGGGGAGCAGCAGGACGTCGGCGCGCTCGGTGGCTCGACCCGCTCGGCCGACCTGCTGGTAATAGGCAACCGGCGAGCTGGGGGCCCCGAGGTGGACGACAAAACCCAGGTCGGGCTTGTCGAAGCCCATCCCGAGCGCGCTCGTCGCCACGAGCGCCTTGACCTGATTGTCACGCAGGGCGCCCTCCAGCCGCTCCCGTTCGTCAGGGTCGGTGCGTCCGGTGTAGGACGCGACCTTGTGGCCAGCGGCCTTCAGCGCCTCGGCGATGTCCGCAGCGGCCGAGACCGTCAGGCAGTAGATGATCCCGCTGCCGGGCAGGGATCCCAGGTGAGCCACGATCCAACCGAGCCGCTGCTCGGGCGTGAGTCGGGGCAGCACCCCGAGCCGCAGGGAGGCCCGCGCGAGCGGCCCGCGAATGGTCATCACGCCCCCACCACCGCCCACGCCCAGCTGCTCGACCACGTCAGCCACCACACGCTCGTTGGCGGTCGCCGTCGTCGCCAGGACTGGAGTGTCCTTCGGCAGCGTCTCGAGCAGGGTGCGGATCCGCCGGTAGTCCGGCCGAAAGTCATGGCCCCAGTCACTGATGCAGTGCGCCTCGTCCACGACGAGCAGTCCGCAGCGGCGCGCGAGGTCGGGCAGTTGCTCGTCGCGGAACCGTGGGTTGTTGAGTCGCTCGGGGCTGACCAGGAGCACGTCCACCTCGTCGGCCGCCAGAGCTGCCCGGACGTCGTCCCAGTCTGTGGCGTTGGCTGAGTTCATCGTCACTGCTCGCACCCCGGCCCGCCCGGCAGCCGCGATCTGGTCACGCATCAGCGCGAGCAGGGGGGACACGATGATCGTCGGCCCGGCGCCCTCTGCACGGCGCAGCGCGGTGGCGACGAAGTAGACGGCAGACTTGCCCCACCCGGTCCGCTGCACAACGAGCACCCGGGCACGATGCTCGACCAACGCCAGCACCGCTTCGAGCTGGCCGTCGCGGAACTCGGCGTCGTCCCGACCGACCAGTCGGCGCAGTGCCCGGAGCGCGGCGTCAACGGTGGTCGTAGGCGTCTGCTCGGTCGTCGTCATGCCTCGACCGTAACCATCTGGCCTGACATCCCTGCCACGCCATCCACAGCCGACGCTGTCGCCCGCCAAAGCCCCCGCGCGTTCCCGTCACTACTACGCTCATGTCAGTCTCCTGGACTTGATGTGTTCGGATAGAGCAATGAGCACTCCGACAGAGGTCCCCTTCCAGGACGGCGAGCACGGCAAGCACCGGGACCGTGACTCGGTCCACGCCGACCACCTGCCGGAATCCACCGGCCCCGGCGAGCGGGTAGCTGAACATCGGGCTGAACAGGCAGCGGCGCAGTCGCAGGAGGACCCGAGCGGAATTCTCCTTCCGCCTTCGGAGACCGAGACCGACCTGCTCGCCGCCCGCGTCGACGGGCCGGACGATCACCAAGGGATGACAGACCTGTGGCGGGCCACCATGGCGTTGCCGCACTGGTGGTTTGTCGCGGTGGGTGACCAGGGGCAGGAGTCGCCGGCTGCCGCGACGATCGAGGGGAAGCTCATGTTGATGACCTTCACCAACTCCGAACGCGCCCGCCACTTCGCCGTGCAGAACGGCATGATCTCCGCCACGCAGGATCTGACAGCGATCGCCTTGCCGCCCCAGGAGGTCGTCGAGTCAGCCGGAAACTATGAGGTGGCAGGCATCGACGGGCTGATGTTCGACCCACACCTCAGCGGCTATTTCATCCCCTCGGCGCAGCTGCCGGTCGTCTGGGACGCGGTGCACGCCGATTCTGCCCCCTCCCCGGAAGGCTGAGCGTCCAGG